>NZ_CFHWAF010000097.1:0-17385 GCF_984452065.1 Hoeflea sp.
CCGGGATACTCGGTGAGCAAAGCTCGCTGTTACACCAAGCAATGGGACACGATCGCGGATTGCCAAAGGGGCGATGTGGAAAGGGATAAGACAGGTGCGGCCCGGCGCGCATCTCGGGGACATCGGCCATGCGGTCGAACGCCATGCCAAAAGCAACGGCTGTTCAGTCGTGCGGGAATATTGCGGTCACGGCATCGGCCGCGAGATGCACGAGGAGCCGCAGGTGCTCAACTTCGGACGGCCGGGAACCGGTCTGCAATTGCGCGAAGGCATGGTTTTCACCATCGAGCCGATGGTCAACCAGGGGACCCGGAAGGTCTCGACGGAGAGCGACGGTTGGATGGTGGTGACCAATGACCGGAAACTGTCGGCCCAGTTCGAGCATACGGTCGCGGTCACCGGGGACGGCGTCGAAGTCCTGACGCTGCGCCGTGACGAGGCGCCGATGCTGGAGCGCTGAGCCTGACCCTCGGCGAAGCTGAACCGGCGGCGTAAATGCCGTTTCCAGCGCCCAAATCCTGTCCCGCATATGAAATTGGTGCAATGCACACACATGCGGGCACGCATCAGCTTCTTGCGGCGCGGAGCTTCAAATATTTTTTGAAACAGTCTAATAGATTGCGCGATAGCGTGCGGTTTGCTGCGCTGCACAGCCTGTGGAGACTTTACATCTTGCCGATTTCGAAAATTCTTGTCGCCAACCGATCCGAAATTGCCATCCGCGTTTTTCGCGCGGCCAACGAGTTGGGACTGAGAACCGTTGCCGTGTGGGCGGAGGAAGACAAGCTGGCTCTGCACCGGTTCAAGGCCGATGAATCCTATCAGGTCGGGCGCGGTCCGCACCTGCCGGCCGATCTCGGTCCCATCGAGAGCTATCTTTCCATCGACGAGATGATCCGGATTGCCAAGCTCTCGGGGGCCGATGCCATCCATCCGGGATACGGACTGCTGTCGGAAAGCCCGGAATTTGCCGAGGCCTGTGCCGACAACGGCATTGTCTTCATCGGCCCGAAACCGGAAACCATGCGTCGGCTCGGCAACAAGGTCGCCGCGCGCAATCTCGCCGTCGAAGTGGGTGTGCCGGTCGTGCCGGCCACCGAACCGCTGCCGGACGATATGGACGAGACGGCCCGCATGGCCCGGGAGATCGGGTTTCCGGTGATGCTCAAGGCATCCTGGGGCGGCGGCGGCCGCGGCATGCGCGTCATCCGCTCCGAGGACGAACTGGAACGGGAGGTGACGGAGGCCAAGCGGGAGGCGCGGGCCGCCTTCGGCAAGGACGAGGTCTATCTGGAAAAGCTGGTCGAGCGGGCGCGGCATCTGGAGGTCCAGATGCTGGGCGACACGCATGGCAATGTGGTCCACCTCTATGAGCGCGACTGCTCCATCCAGCGGCGCAATCAGAAGGTGGTGGAGCGCGCGCCCGCGCCCTATCTGGACGATGCCAGGCGGGCGGAGCTTGCTTCCTATGCCATCAAGATCGGCGAGGCGACGAGCTATATCGGCGCCGGAACCGTCGAATTCCTGATGGATGCCGATACGGGCGAATTCTACTTTATCGAGGTCAATCCGCGCATTCAGGTCGAGCACACGGTGACCGAGGAAGTCACCGGCATCGATATCGTCAAGGCGCAAATCCACATTCTGGACGGTTTTGAGATCGGCACGGATGCGTCGGGCGTACCGGCGCAGGGCGATATCCGCCTTAACGGCCATGCCCTGCAGTGCCGTATCACGACCGAAGATCCCGAGCAGAACTTCATACCGGATTACGGCCGCATCACCGCCTATCGTGGCGCCACCGGATTCGGCATACGTCTTGACGGCGGCACCGCCTATTCGGGCGCCGTCATCACCCGCTACTACGACCCGCTGCTTGAAAAGGTAACCGCCTGGGCGCCGACACCCGAGGAAGCGATCAACCGCATGGACCGGGCGCTGCGCGAGTTCCGTATCCGCGGCGTCGCGACCAATCTGACTTTCCTCGAGGCGATCATCGGTCACCCGCATTTCCGCGACAACAGCTATACGACCAAATTCATCGACGACACGCCGGAGCTCTTCGAGCAGGTGCGCCGCAAGGACCGGGCGACACGCCTCTTGACCTATCTGGCCGATGTGACGGTCAACGGACATCCGGAAACCCGCGGCCGGATCATGCCGGATCAGGATGTCAGCGAGCCGATCGTTCCCTTTATCGACGCGCCGATCAAGGACGGCGGCAAGCAGACCCTCGATACGCTGGGACCGGAAAAATTCGCATCATGGATGCGTGAGCAAAAGCGCGTGTTGATGACGGACACGACGATGCGGGACGGCCATCAATCGTTGCTGGCGACCCGCATGCGCACCCATGACATCGTGCGCATCGCCGATACTTATGCCAAAGCGCTTCCCGAGCTGTTTTCGCTGGAGTGCTGGGGCGGCGCGACCTTCGATGTGTCGATGCGCTTTTTGACGGAAGACCCGTGGGAGCGGCTGGCGCAGATCCGCGAGGGCGCGCCCAACATCCTGCTTCAGATGCTGCTGAGGGGCGCGAACGGCGTCGGTTACAAGAATTATCCCGACAATGTGGTCAAGTTCTTCGTGCGTCAGGCGGCCAGCGGCGGCATCGATCTTTTCCGGGTTTTCGACTGCCTCAACTGGGTCGAGAACATGCGCGTCGCCATGGATGCGGTGTGCGAGGAGAACCGGCTGTGCGAGGCGACGATCTGCTATACCGGCGATATCCTCAACTCCGCCCGACCCAAATACGACCTGAAATATTACGAGGGCCTGGCACGCGAACTGACCGATGCGGGCGCGCATATCATTGCGCTGAAGGATATGGCGGGTCTTTTGAAGCCGACCGCCGCAACCATGCTCTTCAAGGCGTTGCGCGAGGCAACGGATCTGCCCATCCATTTCCACACGCATGATACGTCAGGTATTTCGGCGGCAACGGTTCTCGCCGCCGTCGATGCCGGGGTCGATGCGGTCGACGGCGCGATGGACGCGCTTTCCGGCAACACGTCTCAACCATGTCTCGGCTCCATCGTCGAAGCGCTGCGCGGCGGCGCGCGCGACCCGGGTCTCGATCCGGAGTGGATACGCCGCATTTCCTTCTACTGGGAGGCCGTGCGGGCGCAATATGTGGCCTTTGAAAGCGATCTGAAGGGCCCTGCTTCGGAAGTTTACCTGCATGAAATGCCGGGCGGACAGTTCACCAATCTGAAAGAGCAGGCCCGCTCGCTCGGCCTCGAGACGCGTTGGCACGAAGTGGCGCAGGCCTATGCGGATGCCAATCGGATGTTCGGCGACATCGTCAAGGTGACACCGTCTTCCAAGGTTGTCGGCGATATGGCCCTGATGATGGTGTCGCAGGACCTTTCGGTTGCCGATGTGGAAGATCCGGATCGCGATGTGTCGTTTCCGGATTCGGTTGTTTCGATGATGCGCGGCGATCTCGGACAATCGCCCGGCGGATGGCCCGAAGCCCTGCAAAAGAAGGTGCTGAAGGGCGACGATGCCTACAAGGTGAGGCCCGGCTCGCTTCTGGACGATGCCGATCTTGACGCCGAGAGAGCCGATATCGAGGCGGCCATCGACCGGTCCGTCGACGATTTCGAGCTCGCCTCCTATCTGATGTATCCCAAGGTCTTCACCGATTATGCGCTGGCACAGGAGACCTACGGCCCGGTCTCGACCCTGCCCACGCCGGCCTATTTCTACGGCCTGCCTGCCGGTGACGAGCTTTTTGTGGATCTTGAGAAAGGCAAGACGCTGGTGATCCGCAACCTTGCGGTCGGCGAGCCCAACGACAAGGGTATGGTGACCGTGTTCTTCGAACTCAACGGCCAGCCGAGGCGCATCAAGGTTCCGGACCGGGCTCACGGCGCCTCGGCCGCCGCACAGCGCCGCAAGGCCGATGCCGGCGACGAGGCCCATGTCGGCGCGCCGATGCCGGGCGTCGTCTCGACCGTGGCGGTCGCGGCGGGACAGGAGGTTCAGGCCGGAGACGTGCTGCTTTCCATCGAGGCGATGAAGATGGAAACCGCGATCCACGCAGAAAGGGATGGCGTCATCGCGGAGGTGCTGGTAAAAGCCGGCGATCAGATCGACGCAAAAGACCTGTTGGTCGTCTACGCATAATTTGAAACAGTTCCGCCGTTTGGCGGCCGCAAGCAGACCTGTTTGGGCTGCTCTGGGGGCAACGGACATGCGCGCAGCAGTCTCCGCGATGTTCCTGATGAACGGATTTGTGGTCGGAAGCTGGGCGCCGCTGGTTCCCGAGCTGGCGGGACGTCATGCGCTGAGCGAATCGAAGATCGGCCTTCTGATTCTGGCGCTCGGCCTCGGGTCCATTCTGATCATGCCGCTGTCGGGCGCGCTGATCGCACGCATCGGCGCCTTGCCGGTCTTGCGGGTGACCAGCATCGCCTGCTGTTTTGCGTTGTTGCCGCTTGTCTTTGCGCCGGCGGTGCCGGTGCTGGTGGTTGTGCTTTTTGTCTTCGGCGGTGTGATCGGCTCGATGGATATCGCCATGAACGCCAATGCGGTGGTCGTGGAGCGAAGGCTGAAGCGGGCCATCATGTCCTCCTGCCACGGGTTCTGGAGCCTCGGCGGCCTTATCGGTGCGGCATCAGGCGGTTTCCTGATCGGCCGGTTCGGTGCGAATATCCATGCCGGCATTGTCGCGGCGATCGCGCTTGTGCTTGTTCTTTCCGCCGTTATCCGGCTGGCGCCCGATCTGCCCGTGCCGCCGGATGCCAAACCCAGATTTCGCCTCACCCTCGCGCCGATGCCCTATGTGCTGGGGCTGGTTGCCCTGTTTTCCATGGTTCCCGAGGGTGCGATCCTTGACTGGGGCGCGCTCTATCTCAGGCAGGATCTCGGTGCCGACGTCAGCTATTCGGGTCTTGCCTTCGGCGCGGTTGCCGCGACGATGGCGATCGTGCGGTTTGTCGGCGATGCGGTCCGGCGGAAATTCGGTGCCGTCAGGACCGTGCGCTATTCGTCGCTGATTGCCGCCGCCGGCCTGTTCGTTGCCGCCACGGCCGCCTCGCCCGCCGCAGCGATCGCCGGATTTGCGCTGTCGGGCATCGGCATCGCCAATCTCGTCCCGGTCGCCCTGTCGGCGGCCGGCAATCTGCCGGGGCTGCCGGCCGGTGTCGGGATCAGCATCGCAACGAGCATGGGTTATTCGGGTATCCTGATGGCGCCCGCGCTTATCGGCTTCGTTGCAGAATACAACAGCTTCTCCGTCGCCTTCATGGGGCTTGCCGCGCTTTTCGGCGTGGTACTGGCTCTGTCATCGGTGGCACGGCATGCGGATATCGGCGCGCCTGCCGCGGTGAGCCGTTAAGCGAGCCCGGCTCTATTGTGTCGGCAGGACGGGCTTTTCCAGAAGCCGGCTCCAATTGGTGCGGTCTTCCATCTGCTGACGGGTGCCGGCGTTGACGAAACCCTTGACATTGGGCGGCACCCATCCGCCGGCAAGGCCCTTGTAGACGGCGATCAGGTTGGTGAGAACGTCGGCCCGGGCGGCGAGCAGCCGGGCTTCGGAATCGAGCAGCGCGCGTTGCGCGTCGATAACGCGGTCGTAGCTGGCCGTGCCGTCCTGGTACTGTGTCAGCACCTCGCCCTCGGCACGTTTCGATGCGGCCACGCTGCGTGACAGATAGAGGGCCTGCTGCTTCGAGCGCACAAAGGCGACAAGTGCCGTCTCCACCTCGGCATAGGCGTTGAGGACGGTATTCTTGTATTGCTCCAGCGCTTCCTGGAACTCGGCATCCTGTACGCGGACATTGTTCTGGATGCGGCCGTAATTGAGCACATTCCAGGAAAAGGACGGATTGATGAAGCCCTCGAAGCTGCGGGTGTTGAACAGCCCCTTGAAGTCGCCTGCCTTGAGGCCGATGGCGCCGGATATGGTGAAAGCCGGATAAAGATCGGCCTTGGCGACGCCGATCTGGCCGGACTGCGCCGCGGCAAGATATTCGGCGGCGCGGATATCGGGGCGGCGCCGCAGCATGTCCGCCGGCACGCCGACGGCGACCGTCGCCGGCACCCGCGGCAGGCGGGCATATGTCTTCAGCCGCGGCGCGACGTCGCCGGGCGGCTCGCTCAGCAGCACGCTCATGGCGTTCATCGCCTGGGCGAGATCGGCCTGATAGCCCGGCAATGTCGCCAGCGTGCTGTTATAGGCGGCCGTCGCCTCGTCGACATCGAGCCTTGTGGTCGTGCCGCCTTCCAGCTTGACCTTGGCGATATCGAGGCTCTTCTTCTGCAGCGCCAGATTGCGCCGGGTGATGGCAATGAGGCCCTGAAGCTCGCGGATTGTGACATAGGTGGCCGCTATGTCGCCCGTCAGCGTGACCAGCGCGTCGTCATAGCTGGCGATCTGGTAGAGCAGATTGGCCCGGGCGGACTGGACATTGTGGCGGATCTTGCCCCACAGGTCGATCTCCCAGCCGGCATCGAAGCCGGCGCTGTAGCGGGTGAACTCGGGATCGAGCGGTATGAACTGGCGGATGTCGCGGATCAGCGGTTCGTTCTCGCTGAGCTGCACCTTCTCGGCGCCGGCCTTCGCCTGTTGCTGTTGCGGAAACAGTTCGCCCCTGGCGACGCCGAGCTGGGCGCGGGCCTGGTAGACGCGTGCGCCGGCGGCTTCAAGGACGACATTCTGGCGATAGGCCTCCTCGATCAGGGCCGTCAGGGCCGGGTCCTTGAACAGCGTCCACCAGTTGTTGACGGCCTCGCTGCGGGTGGTGAAGCCGGTCTCGGCGTCGACCGGCAGTCCGGCACCCTTGCTCCAGCTCCCGAGATAGGGCGCTTCGGGACGTTCGAAGTCCGGCCCCACCATGCAGCCGGCAAGCACTGCGCCTGTCGCCGCCAGCACCGCAAGCCTGCGGCCATTTTTCGCGTATCGGCTCAATGTCTCCATGGTGACCGCCATCATCACAGATTCAGCGGGAACAGGAAGTTGGCCCAGGAATAGAGCCGGATATTGATGCGCCTGAGGGGCTCAAACCCCTTGCCGAGCCCGGTATAGATGGCGACGGCCCCGTGGGCGCCGGCCGGAAAGCGCTTGAGTGCCGGATCGGTCACCTTGATCTGGACGGCGATGCGGCCCTGCAGCTTGGGAAAGCGGAATGTCGGAACGTTGCCGCTCGGCTTGATCTGTCCCTGTCCGGTTCCCCACCAGACCGCCTCCACTTCGCCCTTGAATATCTGCCCGGGGAAGATGTCGAGCGCCACTTCGACCTCCTGGCCGGGTTCGACGAATTTGAGATGTTCCTGGTAAAAGGTCGCCAGCAGATAGGGATCGGCGTCGGCGACAAGGACCGCCAGTGCGGCGATGCGCCGGTTGCCGACAACAAGGCCGGGGCGGGCCTGTTGCGTGATGATCAGGCCGTCCTCCGGCGCGCGGATCGTCGTCTGGTTCAGGTAATATTGCGCTTTGGAAAGATCGGCCTCGGCGGCGACGACCTGCGCGTTCACGCCGTCGATCTTGGCGTCGCGGGCAAGCTCGGCCTTTGTCACATTGGCTTCGGCTTCGGAGACCTGCGCATCGGCGGCCGCAAGCTGCTGCGTCCACTTGTCCAGCGTCTCCTGGCGCGCGCCGCCCCTGGGCACCAGATCGGTGTAGCGCCTGACCTCTTCCCGGGCATAGGTCTGGTTGGCCACGGCTTCGGCGAGCGCATCGTTGGCCTGCTCGACATTGACGTCCAGAATCTTGGCATTCTGCTGGGCCTCGACGAGATTGGCCCGGTTGGTCTCGACATTGGCCTCGTAGATGGTCCTGTCGAACTGGTACATCACATCGCCGGCCTTGACCTGCTGGTTGGCGGTGACCAGCACCTGCTCAAGCAAGGTCGGTTGCGGCAGACGCGGGACCAGCTGGATGGTCGGCCGGATCACGTGACCGTCCATGGAATAGGGCTGGAAGAAACGCAGTGCGATCAGGAAGATCAGCAGCAGGTGCACGCCGACCCAGAAGCCGACGATGCCCCAGACGATATTGAACTTGAGCAGCCTGAAGCGGAAGAAAACCAGCCAGACGAAGACGATGTAAGCGACGACAATGCCAACGGCTACAAACATTCATCCACCCCGTCAGGCTGTCTTGTCCGGTTCATTGTCGGGCGCTTCAGCGCTTTGCTCACCCGCGTCTTCCGGCACCTTTGCCTCGACTGCCGGGTGGGCTCCGGCTCCCTCTTGCGGGCCGGGCGGCAACGGGATTCCATAGACGGATGCCGGCCGCGCCTCGAGGTCCACATCGCTGTCGGGCATGGTGCGTACGTCGACCAGAGTTGCCTCATGCAATGCCCAGATGATCGCGTGCACCCAGGGAAGGACGGTGAAAAGGCCGATCCAGCCGATGATCTTGACCGCCCCGGCATGGGGGTGGTTGCGCCGTTCGGCGATCTTGCCGGGCAGGCTGCCGATCTGGATCAGAATATAGAAAAAAGCGATGATGAGGATCAGGAGGAAAAGGAATGTCAGGTAGTCGTAGCCGGTCAGCTGCCAGTCAATCAGATGCATTGAGCCGCCTCCACCTTTGGCCGTCCCCGCTGCCTGCGGTATCCGTCACGATTCGGCGCAGTGTCGCCTGAGGACAGGAATATTGCAACACCGCAGGCCATTCTTCATGTGTCGTCCAGCGGCGGCACCCTGATCGGTCCCTTGCCGAAAACGGACCCGGCGGCGGCCGTCGCAGGCGCACCGGCCGATCTTGGCGTCAATCCGGCGTCCGACACTGCTGCAAATCAGCACAGAGACCGCTTGCCCGGTGTCTTCATATTGACATCGGGGACCGATTGTTCCACCTCACGAGCCATGGGGTCCGGCTTATCGCCGGACCGGGCGAGCAGAGGTTTGGATGTCGAGCTACTATTCGCAGTTGTTTGACCGGCGGGCTTCCGTGCCCGTGAACGTCGGAGGCGTGACGATCGGCGGCAGCGCACCGGTGGTGGTGCAGTCGATGACCAACACGGATACCGCCGACATCGACGCGACGGTGGCACAGGTTGCCGCTCTTCACCATGCCGGCTCCGAAATCGTCCGCATTACGGTCGACCGCGATGAAAGCGCCGCGGCCGTGCCGAAGATTCGCGAGCGCCTGGAGCGGCTGGGACTGGACGTGCCGCTCGTCGGCGATTTCCATTATATCGGCCACAAGCTGCTCGCCGATCATCCGGCCTGTGCGGAAGCGCTGGCAAAGTACCGCATCAATCCGGGCAATGTCGGCTTCAAGGACAAGAAGGACAAACAGTTCGCGCAGATCATCGAAACGGCGATCCGCAACGACAAGCCGGTGCGTATCGGCGTGAACTGGGGCTCGCTCGACCAGGTGCTTTTAACGCGGCTGATGGATGAGAACCACGAAAATGGCGGGCTGCTCAGCGCGCAGGAGGTCATGCGCGAGGCGATCGTCCAGTCGGCTCTGCTGTCAGCCGAGCTGGCGGAAGAGATCGGTTTGCCGAGGGAGCGCATCATCCTTTCGGCCAAGGTCAGCCAGGTGCAGGACCTCATCGCCGTTTACACCGAGCTGGCACGCCGCTCCGACCATGCCCTGCATCTGGGTCTGACGGAGGCCGGCATGGGCAGCAAGGGGATTGTCGCCTCGTCCGCAGCGCTGAGCATTGTCCTGCAGCAGGGAATTGGCGACACCATTCGCATCTCTTTGACGCCGGAGCCCGGCGGCGACCGCACGCGCGAGGTGCAGGTTGCCCAGGAGCTTCTTCAGGTCATGGGATTTCGCCAGTTCGTTCCGGTGGTCGCGGCCTGTCCCGGGTGCGGTCGCACGACGTCGACCGTGTTTCAGGAGCTTGCGAAGAAGATCGAGGATGATCTCAGGCGCAATATGCCGGTCTGGCGGGAGAAATATCCCGGCGTTGAAACACTCAATGTTGCCGTGATGGGCTGCATCGTCAACGGGCCGGGCGAATCCAAACACGCGGATATCGGCATCTCATTGCCGGGGACAGGTGAAAACCCCGCGGCGCCGGTCTTTGTCGACGGCAAGAAGGTCAAGACCTTGCGCGGACCCAATATCGCCGCCGACTTCGAGGCGATGGTGGATGCCTATATCGCCAATCGTTTCGGTGCCGGCGAACGCGAAGATCCCAGCGCTGCCTGAAGCGCTTCCGGCTCAGGCGGATTTGCGCCGGCTTTGCGTTCCGCCACGCAGCCAGATCTCGATTTTTTCAGAGAGTTTTTCCGGTGAGATCGGTTTCGGCATGTAGTCGTCCATGCCCGAATTCAGGCAACGGGTGCGGTCGCCCTTCAGCGCATACGCCGTGACCCCGACAATCGGTGTGTGCGTGCCGATTCTCGCTTCGTGATCGCGGATATGGGCGGTTGCCTGATAGCCGTTCATTCGCGGCATGGAGACGTCCATCAGGATCAGGCGCGGCTTGAGCCTGCGCCAGAGCTGCACGGCCTCCTCCCCATCGCCGGCGATGCGGTAGGAATAGCCGCTCTCGCCCAGCATATGGTCGAACACCATCTGATTGACGTCATTGTCCTCGGCCACCAGGATGTCGACGCTATCCGACCTGTCCTCCCGCGGGGGCGCTGCCGGCGCATCGTCCGGGGCGGCGCCCTCAGAAACTGCTTCGCCGCCTTTGTGCTTTGCCGGACCGCGATCGGCGGCATTTCCGGACCGTGCCGCCGTTTCCGCCAGCACGGATGTGATCGTCTCCAGCAGCAGCGAGGCCCGCACCGGCTTCATCAGATGGGCGTTGATGTCGTGGCGCTCGCAGAGCTCGGCGGTTCCCTGATGGTCGACGGCGGTCGTCAGCACTATCGCTATATCCGCGGTCGCACCGAGCGCGGACAGTTCAGAGCGCAGCGCCGGAGCCGATTGCTCCGGCGTTTGCGTGTCGAGGATTATGAGGTCGGTGGGCAAACCGACTTCCGACGACCGGCGGGCGAGCGCGACGGCGAGTTCGAGGGATTCGACGGCGGCGCAGTCGAAGGACCAGCTTTGAAGCTGTTCGCGGGCAACCTGCCGTCCCACCTCGTTCGCATCGACGACGATAATGCGCGCGCCGGTGAAATCCTGGCTGACGGCCGGCCTGGCCTGTTTGAGCTCATCGCTCACCGGCAGGCGAAGCTTGACCTGAAAGACGGATCCCTTGCCGATCGTGCTTTCAACCGCGATCTGGCCGCCCATCAGCTCGACCAGCCTCGCGGCGATGGCAAGACCCAGCCCGGTGCCCTCGTATTTGCGGGTGGATGAGGCGTCGACCTGGCTGAACTTGTCGAAGATGACGTTGAGTTTGTCGGCCGGAATCCCGGGACCCGTGTCCTCGATGCCGATGCGTATATCGGCTTCCTTGCCCCGGATACCGCCGCCGACATTGATCATGACCCGGCCTTTTTCGGTGAATTTCACCGCGTTGCCGACGATATTGGTCAGGATCTGACGAAGCCGGCCCACATCGCCGATGAAGGCCTCGGGCAATTCCGGATCGTATCGCACGATCATTTCAAGATCCTTCTCGGCAACGCTTCCGGCGAGGAGCGTGGCGATATCCTCCACGGTCTCGCGCAGGCTGAACGGCGCTGAACTGAGCTGCATCTGGCGGGCGTCGATTTTGGAGAAATCGAGGATGTCGTTGATGATGCTCAAAAGCGCCTGGCCGGATTTGACGATGATGTCGGTGAAGGTGCGCTGCTTGGTGTCCAGTTTCGTCCGTGACAGCAGTTCCGCCATGCCGAGCACACCGTTCATGGGCGTTCTGATCTCGTGGCTCATATTGGCGAGGAATTCCGATTTCGCCCGCTCGGCCGCCTTGGCTCTTCTGTTGTCGCGACGGACCTGCGCGACCGCCTGGTCCAGGCTGCGGATCGAGCGCCACAGCAGGACATCGATGGGAATGAAGACGAACAGTCCGAGTGCGAGCAGAACCCCGAGCGTCGTTAAGAGAAACATCTCCATCCGCCGGCCCTGGGCGATGGTCGTGTCCTTCAGCGACGAGAGGATGCTCTGCGTGATATTCGTATCGGTCCGGCTCAGGAAGCTGTCATAGACGGAATGCAGGACCTTGCCGGCCCAGCGCAGGTCTTCCACGCTTTCGGCCTCTTGCACGACGTCGGCGTCGACAATGCGGCTGTAATGTTTGAACGGCTCGTCGGCCCGCATATACCGGTCCGCCGCATAGACGCTGTCCCTGAGGGATTGCGGCGTTTGCGGCGAAAACCACAATTGGCGAAACTGCGATAATTCCGTCTCGACGGCTTCCTGGCGGAAAATCAGGCCCTTCTTGACCGATTCAATACCCGCGTCGTCAGGCAGGTTCTCCACCTGAACGGCGCGGTCCGCCAGGGACATGAGAGCCAGGTCCAGCTTGTGCAGCGCATCGATCATCAGCCCCAGATGACTGATCGTCTGATTCTGTTCCCGCTGCTGCGTATAAAAGAGAAAGCTTATGGCCCCGATCAGCAGCAGGCTCGCGACATAGCTGGCGCGCAGAAACATGGAAATTCTTTTCCGGCGGCGGCGGTTGTCCTTCCACTCTTGCATGCCCGTACCAGTCGATAAGCTCAATAATCAAATTTTTTTACCGGTCTTCGCCCGCATGCGAACCGATGCACATGCGGTGGGTCCCGATCATATCCCGTTACACGCGCAAATGATCTGCGCTCCATACCGTCATAATTGCATGCCATTTTTTCAGGCAAGGGTTAACGGTTGTTTAAGGCCGGTGCCGCACCGAATGACGTTTGGCCGATCCGGTGTCACCGGTCGCGTTCGGCGATGAAGCGCGCCGCGAGGATCAGGTATCGGGCCGATTTTCCATAGGGCTCCAACAGTACCGTCGCCTCGCTTATGAGGCCGGAGAGCTGCTTTTGCGCCCACGCCTGGCCATGCAGCCCGACCAGGGTGGCCTTGCCGAGCGCGGCGTCCTTGCCGGTGGCCTTGCCCACGGCATCCGCATCGCCGGTGACATCGAGCAGGTCATCGGCAAGCTGGAACGCCAGACCGATCGCCTCGCCAAAGCGTCTCAGCCGTTGCCTGTCCTCGGTCGCGGCGCCGGCGAGGATCGCGCCGGCCTCGCAGGAATAGCGTATCAGTGCGCCGGTCTTCATCGCCTGCAGCTTGATGATGCCGGCCTCGTCCGGCGGCGATGTCTCGGCGGCGAGATCGAGCGCCTGCCCGCCGGCCATGCCGCCGATGCCGGCTGCCTTCGTCAATTCGTGGATGAGCTCGATCCGGCGTTCGGCATCGGCCTGTGTCCGCGGCGAGGCGATGACCTCGAACGCAAGCGTGAGCAGGGTGTCGCCGGCGAGGATCGCCGTTGCCTCGTCGAAGGCGACATGAGCCGTCGGTTGGCCGCGGCGCAGATCGTCATTGTCCATGGCCGGAAGGTCGTCATGGATCAGCGAGTAGCAGTGCAGACACTCGATCGCGGCTCCAACCCGGGCTGCCGCGATGCGGTCGGCGCCCAGAAGCGCCGCAGTTTCCATGACCAGAAAGGGCCGCAGGCGCTTGCCGCCGTTCAGCACGCCGTACCGCATGGCCGCCAGCAAATTGGCCGGGCGCGCGATCTCCTCATCGCGCACGGCCGGGGTGAGGATTTCGTCGAGCACGGTTTCGACCTCGGCTGCCCGTTCGGCCAGCTTCTCGGCAATGGATAAGGGTTCGGATGTCATGGTGCCGTCTTCGCATGAAGCCAAACCGGCGGCAATGCTTTCTTTGTTGCCGCCGGTTGAGATCACTGTCGGTCATGAAGCGGTTCAATCCAGGCCTGACTTGCTCTAAGGAAGTGGGTAAAGACGCTGGAGGGTGTAGCCTTGGCCAGGAAGAGAAAAAACAGCAAACGGCGTTCCGGCGGCCTTTCCCTCAGGCGTCTGGCGTTGCGTATCGTTGTGGTGATTGTTCTTGCGCCGCTGGTGCTGATCGCCGCCTATACGCCATCCTTCGTTCATCCGGTTTCAACGCTGATGGTCCGCGATCTCGTTGTCGCGCACGACTATGCCAGGACCTGGGTCGCCTTCGATGACATTGCGCCGGTTCTGGTCCAGTCGGTTCTGATGTCGGAGGACGGCCGCTTCTGTTCCCATCACGGTGTCGACTGGAATGCGGTGAATGTCGTCATCGACAGCGCGCTGGACGGCGAGCGACCTCGCGGAGCGAGCACGATCGCGATGCAGACCGTCAAGAACCTCTTCCTGTGGTCCAGCCGGTCCTATCTGCGCAAGGGGCTTGAGGTTCCGCTGGCTTTTTTTGCCGATGCCGTCTGGTCCAAGCGCCGATTGATGGAGCTCTATCTCAATGTCGCCGAATGGGGTCCCGGCATTTACGGTATCGAAGCGGCCTCCTACTATTATTACGGCGTTTCGGCAGCCCGCCTGTCACGCCGGCAGGCCGCCTATCTGGCGGTGGCGCTGCCAAATCCCAATGTGCGAAGTCCGGTGCAACCCTCGCCCGGCCTCACCCGGCTTGCAACGCTTGTCGAGCGCCGCGCCCAACAGTCCGGCGCATATATCAGATGCCTTTATGATTAGAGCGGGCTGTGACAAGCGTATCTTGGTTAAATGGAGGCATTTAACCAAGATACGCTAGATGTGGGCTCTCATGAGGTTGTTCACACTGCGCCCTGATCGGTTGATTGGAGTTTGTCTTTTATGCCGGCATGGGGCCTTTGCCAATTGTAGTGATGCAGCCACAAAGGCCGAACTGCCGGACCGGTCGGTCATCGCAAGCGTAGTGCGAAATCATCCGCCGTAACATTGCGTCAGTCGAATTGTTGCGTCAGTTCGCCGAGGCGCTTGCTGGCTGCTGTGAAGCCGGCAAGGGATACGTCAATACGCACCGGCGAGGACCCTTCCAGCGCGGTCATGACCACGGTGGCGACCTGGCCGTTCTGCAGCCGGTCGAACATGGCTGCATCGAGTTGAGGCCGCACGACGCAGCCGACCGGCAGGCATGTGCGGAAGGCTGCCCGTGTCAATGCAACGCCATCGACTTCAACCGTAATGCCGGCCGCAAGATCAATCCCGAAGGGCGTTACGATCACCGCGTTGGAGCCGTCGCGCGCGAATTTTGCCGGAAGGGCAAACAGCAGGGCGCGCTGGCCGGTTCCCGACTGGTGCAATTCCTGGGTCATCTGGCAGGTGGCGTTCCCGCCGGAGGTTTCTGACCGCGCCGGTTGCCGCCTGCAGCTGACCGTCCAGTCGCCGAAGGTTTCCGTCACGGCGCTGCGGTCGTCGGTGGCGGTTG
Source organism: Hoeflea sp. (assembly GCF_984452065.1). Classification (NCBI taxonomy): domain Bacteria; kingdom Pseudomonadati; phylum Pseudomonadota; class Alphaproteobacteria; order Hyphomicrobiales; family Rhizobiaceae; genus Hoeflea; species Hoeflea sp. Next base: position 15,215 of record NZ_CFHWAF010000097.1, read on the forward strand.
CCGGACGGACGGCGAGGATCGCCGCCGAAAGCCCGGCGGCGACAAGCATGCAAACGCGTTTTGTCATGTCATTCATCGATAGCGTATTCCCACCGGTGCGCCTTTGCCCTCAGAACCGCACCAGGATGTCGGCGTTGAAGCCGTGGAATTGCGTGCCGTCGCCAAACTGGCCGTTGTAGGAGGCGTCGAGGAAGGCGTTGTCCGACAGTCCGGCCTCGAGGCCAAGCTCGGTGACAAAGGCGTTCTCGGCAATCGGCGCGCCGGTGACGGTGAAGGGGTTGCTGCCGGCCAGCGTGAAGACGGAAGTGGGACCGGTATCGCCGAAGGCATGGCGCCAGCCGAGCATGGTGCGCATGTGGATGGGGTCGGTAAGGTGCATGGACGTGCGCAGGCCGAGCGTCGTGAAGGTGGTGTCCTGCGTGTCGGCAGCCGCCGTCAGCGCAGCGCTGCCGCCGGTCTCGCTGTAGCCGTCCGTGTCGAGGCGGATGTAGGACACGCCGGCAAAGGGCTGCAGTATGAACTGACCGAGCTGCGCCTTATGGCTGGCCTCGGCAAAGAGCTGCAGGCTTTGCGCATCATAGCTGGCCGAGAGCGTCTGGTTGATGCCGGTGAAACTAACCGCGCGGGAAGTGTCGATGGCATGCCAGTTGTAGGCCGCCCCGAAGCTCAGAACGTTCGCCCCGGCTTCGGCGCCGCCGTAAAGGCCCACCGACCAGGTATCGGCCGAGCCGGACGAGGCGCGCGCGTCCTGCGATATGTCGCTCTGGCTGTAGCTGCCCAGAATGCCGAAGCGCCAGATGTCGCCGAACACCCGGTCGGCACCGAGGACCACGCTGGCGAGATCGTTGTTCATCTGCGCCGTGCTGGCGGTGGCGTCCGTATCGTCCCAGGCTACGAAGCCGGTCATCCAAAAGCCGTTATTGCCGTCGGAAAGCGCCGACAGGTTGCCGAAGGCGGCCGTGGAACTTTGTGTGTCGGCGTCGCCGAAGCGGGCATTCATGCGCCGGTTGACGGCAGCGACCAGCGCCTGGCTGTTGTCCATCAGCGCGCCCTTTATCGACGCCTGCATCTCACCGGACAGCGCGTCGTAGGCGGTCTGAACCTCCTCGTCCGTCAGCGCCAGCAACGCAAGGACGATGTCATTGGTGTCGGACGGGCTGTCGAGGCCATCGCAGGCAACAGCCGCCTGGTTGGCCGTGCCGGCCAGATCGCAGAACGTAAATAACGACGATATCAGGTAAACATTATTCAGATCGTATTGCAGTTCGTAGTCAGCAACAAACAGCCCCTCAAGCGCGAATTCGTCGATGAGGTTCAGACCGCCACCGGCAGTCAGGATGGTGTAGATGCGCGCCTCCGGCGATCCGGAGATGTCGACGGTGCCGCCGTCGATGGTGACGGTGCCGGCCACATACATCGAATCGATATCCGTGCCGTCGAGATCGATCGTCCAGACGGAGGGAGCGGCAAAGGACGCGTTGCCGCTCGTTATCGTCAGCCTGTCCCCAGCGCTGCCGTCGGCCATTTTCAGTTTGCCCATGTTTCTGAAGGTTTCGAGATTGTTCCACTCCGTGGCCTCCGAGACCCTGATGATGCTGTCGGCAAGATTGTTGAGGGTGTCGTCGCCGTCCCCGAAGTCGGAAGTGCTGCTGGTCTGCCACAGGCCGGTGTTGTTGACGGTGTCGTCATTGCCGGTGAGTTGGACCGTGCCGACGATCGAGTTGAACGAGGCGTTGGTGATGGTCACGCCGGAAGTGCCGTTGGAGACGGCCTGGATGGCCAGATCGTAAGATTCAGCCGACAGGTTGCGGATGGTGCCGTGGTTCTCGATCAAGAAGGCGCCTGTGCCGTTCTGACGGGCGTAAACACCGGTGATCGCCCCTTCAACGATCGCGGTCGATTCCGCGATGACGGTCAGGTCCGTGCCATTACTTGAGTTCGTGGCATTGATGCCATCGCCATTCGTGCCTGTCACAGTACCCGTGGCCGTGATCGACAAGGCGCCGCTGCCATCGTTCCGGGCTTCGATGCCGTTTGTGCCGCCGCTGACCGCCGCTACATCGATGGTCAGGCCCGTGCCATTACTTGAGTTCGTGGCATTGATGCCATCGCCATTCGTGCCTGTCACAGTACCCGTGGCCGTGATCGACAAGGCGCCGCTGCCATCGTTC
>NZ_CFHWAF010000098.1:0-17347 GCF_984452065.1 Hoeflea sp.
GTCATCCAGCATCAGTTCTGGGATCTGAAGGTCACGGAAAGTTATTTCGAAATCGGCCTTTCCTTTTCCGACAAGCCGGAGAAGCTGCATATTCCATTTGCCGCGATCCGCGGGTTCTACGATCCTTCGGTGAATTTCGAGCTCGAGTTCGACACGGCGGCGACGGAGAACGAGGATCAGCCCTCGGCCGAGATCGCAGACTACCTTGACACCGTCGAACAACAGCCGGACGTGGAGACGGGACCGGAAGCCGAACCGGCCGCGCCGGAGCCCGCGCTGACGGCGGACATGCCGCAAGACGGGGAAGACGAAAACGACAAGGCGAGTGCGGACGTCGTCTCGCTCGACGCGTTCAGGAAGAAGAACTGACGTGCCGGCTGATCTGGTCAATCTGCGCCAGTTCAGAAAACGCAAGGCGCGTGCGCAAAAGGAAAAGACGGCTGAGCAGAACCGAATTGCCCACGGCCGGTCAAAAGCCGAAAGGGAGCTGACCGCCAGGCTGAACGATCAGGACAGCGACCGGCACGCGCAAAAACGCCTGGACAAGCCGGGCAAGCGCGCGCCCAAGCCGTCCGGTCAATGATCCGCAAGCGCTCCGTCACCATCCGCGGTCACAGGACCAGTTTCTCCCTTGAAGACGAGTTTTGGCAGGCCTTGCGGTCAATTGCGGCGGATCGCGGGCTCCCGCTGTCGGCATTGATCGTCGAGATCGACAAAAAACGCGGCCCCGAGGAGAACCTGTCCTCCGCATTGCGGGTCCATGTGCTCAAGCACCTGCAATCCGGCCGGGCGGATTGATCCGGGCCCTCTCCAGCACCCCAGACCGTTTCATTGTTGTCTTGAAGCGGTTTAATTGTTGAGAGCGTCGAAGTTGAGGATGCGCAGCGTGCTGCCGCCATCCTGCGCGCCACGCTCCGAGGGCACCGGCAATCGGGTCACGCTTCCCGCGCCGCCCCGGGTGCTGCCGGCACGCTCACCGGCCTGTCTCACGGCGTTTTCCAGTTGCAAAATGAAATCGTCCGACCCAGGAGCCGTCGAGGCTTCTCCCCTCGAAAGCCTGTCCGCAGCCTGCTTCGCAGCGCGCAATTGTGCTTCTTCAAGTTGCCGGCGCTGTTCTTCTTCCTGCGCGCGCAGCGCCGCCTCTTCGACCTCCAGTGCCGCCCGCCGTTCGGCCTCCAAGGCGGCAAGACGTTCCTGTTCCGCCCGCTCCGCCTCATTGGCCGCTCGCTCATCCAGTTCCCGCTGGCGCCGCTCGATGGCGTCCCGGTATGCCCTCTCCTGTTGCTTGGCCAGCAGTGCCTCGCGTCGCATGCGCTGATTTTCAAGAACCACCGCCTGCAGGATTTCGACCCGCCTGCGCTCACGCTCGAAGGCTCGGAGCGAAAGGAAATTCGCCAGTTCCGCGACATCGATCGTGCGGTCCGGCGCACCGACCGGCCCGAGGAAGGCAAGGCTGATGGCCGGCACCGCCCCGGTCAGGGCGGCATCCTCGGGATCGAATTCGATATCGAAACGGGCATCGACCGCCGCTTCCTGAAGGTTGAAACGGGCTTCGCCGCGCACGCTGGCGCCCGAATCGTCGAGCGCAATATTGGGCATCCTCAGCGTGCCGGCCGCCATGGTGAACGGAACGGCCATATTCTCGGTAAAAAAGGTTCCGCCGGAGACGGTCGCATCCGCCAGGACACCCACGCTGTCGCGATCCGCCTCAAAGCCTTCCGTATCCGCGGCGGCCAGGATCGCGGCAAGAGATTCATTTTCAACACCGACGATCTCGAGACCGTTTGCCTGAATGATTCCCGATCCCGACAGCGATGAAACGACGTCCTGGACAGTGCCGCCGGCACCCTCGAAAGCCGCCGACGCGTCGAACGTTCCCGTGGCGACCGGAAACCCGTCACGTTTCCACACGATGGAGGCGATATCCGCACCGGTCACCTGGAACTGCCCTGACAAAAGCGCCGTCGCATCGCGATTTGCCAGCGTCAGCCCGCCGGACAGTTTCCCGCCGAGCCAGTCGGCATTGATGTCGCGCCACTGCAGCTCATTGTCTTTCAGGACCAGCTTGCCGGACCACCCGGCCGCCTGCGGCCCGAAATGCAGCCGGGCGGTCTGCGCCGTCAGGTCGAAATCGAATTCCAGATTGTTTTGCAGCGGCGGCAGGAACCGGGCGTTCGACCAGTCCGCGGTGCCGGACGTCGTGGTGCCCGGCCCCAGCATCAGGTCGGCAAGATAGGGAAAGTCGATCTCGGAGAGTTTCAGCTCGCCGCGCAAATCCGCGATGTCAGTGCCGCGCTCGACAAAAACACGACCGGCGAAATCCCCGTCGCCCGCCACACCTTGGAGATTTTCAAGCAGATAGGCCCGCGAACTGGTGAGCACGTCGGCGCTCAGCCGGGCCGGCAGGGTAAGGCCCGGATCCGTCAGATTGAGCCCGTTCATGGCAAGATACGGTGTCAGGTCGTCCGAATTGAACTGCAGCTTGAAATCGCCCTGGAGGATCCGGTCGCCGTCCTGCCACCCCTTTCCGCGCGCCGAGAGCTGGGTATCGGGCGCATCATAGGCGAAGGAAAATGCAAGTTCCTGCGACGGGCTCCCCTCCACCCTGAGATCGAGCGCCGCCGGTCCCGGCAGATCAACGGGCAGGCTGTCGACGCCCAACTGTGCAAGCAGCGCCCTCGGCTCGGTATTGCCGATATCGGCCGTGATCGAAATCTGGCCGTCGTCCAGGGGCGCGAAGGCATCGTCCCGCTCGACGAGAACATTGAACCGGCTTCCGCCGGTGCGGCCGCGGATACGCGAGGAGAGCGAGGTCCCCCGCCTCACGCCCGGAGCAAATCTCGTTTGAACATCGATCGCCGTTTCGCCGAAAAGGGCGGCGTTGGCGCGCAGGTGATCAAGAACCGGATGCGCCCCGCCGAGTTCGGACAAGAGCGTCAGGAACCGGCCGCTGCTTTCTGTCATCACGCTGACATCGACATCGCCCACGGGAGCCGTGAAGACATTCTCCAGCCTGCCGACACCGGAGACGGACGCACCCGCGAGATCGTTGATCGTCAGCCGGTCGATATCGAGCGTGCCGCCCTTCAGACGAAGCGCGATATCCGTATCGTTGGCGGTGAAGCCCGAGGCGAGGAAGCGTTGCGCGCTCAGCCGGGCGCTGACATCGTGGCCCGCCAGCCGGCTTTCCTGATCGTCTCCGATGATGATGCCGGCAAACGCCCTGAGCGCATCAAGGTCGACCTCGTCGCCGTCCAGAACCAGCGACATGGAAGGCCGGCCCTGGATCGGCACGACCCGTTCAAGGCGGCCCTTCAGGATCGCCGGTCCGACGGCAATCTCAAGCTGGTCGAACCGCTGCAACCGGGTCGACAGATCCACCCGGGCCGAAAGGCCGGCCGCCTCAAGCCGCCGGATTGCGGGATCGACGCTGTCCGTCAGCCAGGAGGCAAAACCGGAAGGCTGATTGGAGGCGACGATCACCTCGCCGGAAAAGCCGAATGCCGCCCCGACGCCAAGGCGGCCCGAGGCGAGAAATTGCGTGCGGCCGGGCAGTTTCGCTTCCACGCGGTCGATTTTCCACGCCTCGCCGTCGGGTGTCGCATCGATCATCACGTCACGCACCGTCGTGTCGCCGGCGAGGATTGCCGGAAGCGCCACGGAAACCCTGCCGGGCATCTGCGGCACCGGCGCCAGCGACAGCAACCTGCGCATCGACGACAGCCTTTCACCGAACGAAATGGCGCTGACCTGCTCGTCATCCTCGTCGCCGGCCATCCGCGTCAGATTGAGCTGCTGGCCGTCGGCGATCAGCAGGAACTCCGGATTGCGGCCGGTATCGAACGTTGCTTCGCCGGATATGATATACGGATCGCTGGGCAGTCCGGTCTCCAGCCGGTAATCCTCGATCCTCAAGCGCTCATTGTTCAACTCGAATATGCCGGTGGCGCGCGCGTAGATGGGTCGGCGCCCGCTCTTTGCGGTGGCGCCGTTCTCGTCCTTCAATTTGGATGGATCAAGCGCGCGGACCTGGAAACTGCCCTTGTACTGGGGCTTCAGGTCCTCGATACGCAGATCCCCTTCGAGATCGACGGAGACCGGAAGCGCAACGGGCATGACCCGGGCCTTGAGCCTGATGCGGTTTTCTTCGACACGGGCCCCGGTCGAGAGGGTGAAATCGGCGCCGTAACCGTCGACCGTCGCCGATCCCTCCATGTTCCACGGCCCGGCAATCGATTTCGCCGACATGCGCATATCGAGACTTTCGATACGGTGCTCACGGCCGTTTTGTTCGTCGATGACGACGGCATTGCCGCCGGTAACGGTGATATTCTCCAGTGTAAGCGTATTTCCCGGCAGGGTTTTCTGGCTGCGCAAAGCCCAGTCCAACTCGCCCGTCGGCGAAAGGCGGACCGTTGCCTGCGGATTTTCGATACGCATGTCGAAGATGCGGATTTCACCGCTCAGAAACGGCGCCAGCTCCGCGTCCATCGAGAAGCGGTCGACCGTCATCATGGGGCGGCCGTCCTGCCCTTCCCCGACCACGACATTGTCGAAAGAGACCGAAGGAAACGGCAGCAGGCGCGCATCCGCCTCGCCGAGAACCTGCACCTTCTGGCCGAGAATCCGGCCGGCCTCTCTCTCGAACTCCTGCCGGTAGCTTGACCAGTCGACAAAGTAAGGCCCGATCAGCGCGGCAAACAACGCCAATACAAGCAAACCACCGAAGAATACGAACAAGCGAACCAGGGTTCAGGACCTTCTTTCCACGCAAGGAACAGCAGTTACGGCGCGACCGCAGTTGTCCCCGTGCGCATAACCGCGGTTCATTTTACCAGGCATATTATACGGCTTATCCGGTTCCGTCATGACAATTTCACGGCATCGGCGCGTGTGCCGCTACCGGCATGCGTCAAAAAATCTTCCCGGGGTTCATGATGTTGTCAGGATCGAGCGCCGCCTTGATCTGCCGCATCGTTTCGAGCGCATCGCCCATCTCGTCGGCAAGCGCCGTTTTCTTACCCTGCCCGATGCCATGTTCACCCGTGCATGTGCCGCCCATGGAAACAGCACGTGCGTTAAGCCGGGCGACAAATGCCTCGGCACCGTCGATTTCGGCGGAACTGCCTTCGTCGAGAAGCAGCGTGACATGGAAGTTGCCGTCGCCCACATGGCCGACAATCGGCGCTTCAAAGCCGCATTCGGCAATATCTTCCTGGGTCGCGTCGATGCACTCGCTGAGGCGGGAGATCGGAACGCAGACATCGGTGGCAATGGCCTTGGCGCCCGGCCTTATCTGCATCGCCGCAAAGTAAAAATTGTGGCGCGCTTTCCAGAGCCTGTTGCGCTCTTCCTGTTCGCCCGTCCAAATGAAACCGCCGCCGCCGAACTCGGCTGCGATCTCGCCGAACATCTCCGCCTGCTCCGCCGCCGATTTTTCCGTGCCGTGAAACTCCAGGAAGAGCGCCGGCATCTCCGGGTTGTTGAGGCCCGAATAGGCGTTGGTGGCCTTGATGGACAGCGCATCGAGCAATTCGATACGGGCGACGGGAATGCCCATCTGAATGGTCATGATCACCGCATTGACGGCATCGCTGACCGACGGAAACGGGCAGACGCCGGAGGTGATCGCCTGCGGAATGCCGAAAAGCCGCAGCGTCACCGACGTAATCACGCCAAGCGTTCCCTCGGATCCGACAAAAAGCCGCGTCAGATCGTATCCGGCCGACGATTTGCGCGCCCGTGTCCCGGTCGTGATGTGCCGTCCGTCGGCAGTCACCGCCGTCAGCGACAGGACGCTGTCCTTCATTGTGCCGTAACGGACCGCATTGGTTCCCGACGCGCGTGTCGCCGCCATGCCGCCAATCGACGCATTGGCGCCGGGATCGATCGGAAAGAACAGGCCCGTGTCGCGCAGATACACGTTCAGGTCCTCGCGCGTCACACCCGGCTCCACAACGCAATCGAGGTCTTCGGCGTTGACGTCCAAAATCCGGTTCATGCTCAATGTGTCGATGCAGATCCCGCCGCGCGGCGCATTGACATGGCCTTCAAGCGAGGTTCCGGTGCCGAACGGAACGATCGGAACCTTGTGATCCGCGCAGATACGCACGATTTCCTCCACGTCGGCGCCGCTGTGCGCAAAGACCACCGCGTCGGGCAGTTGTTCGGGAATATAGGTCGTCGTATGTGAATGCTGCTCACGCATCGCCCGGCCGGTGTTCAGCCGTTCGCCGAAGCGTTGTTTCAAAACGCCGATTGCCGCGGCGATGCCCTCTTCGTTGCGCGGGCCCGCGCTCGCATCCGATAGTACCATAGGCGGTGAACTCCCCAGCCGTTCAGATCTCTTTCATCCTTTGGACGCAGGATGCCTCTTGTGGCCGCAGAATGAAAGAGTCATGTTGCTGAATTAGGGACCGAAATCAGGGAGATGGGGATGAGCCTGCCAGCGCCGTTCATCGCGCCCGCGGCACAGATCGAAGCCGGATGGATCGATTACAACGGCCACCTCAACATGGCCTACTACAATGTGCTCTTCGACCGTTGTGCGGATCATGCTTTCGAAACCCTCGGCCTGACACCGGATTACGTGAAGCAAAAGGGCCTGAGCTTCTATGTCGCGGAAATCCACGTGTGTTATCTGCGCGAACTGCATCTGGGCGACAGCACGACCGCAACATTCCACCTCATCGACTTCGACGAAAAAAGACTGCACGTCTACAGTGAATTGCGACATGCCGACGGGTGGGTTTCGGCAACCTCCGAGGCCCTCTATCTGCACATCGACGCATCGGGACCGAAGGTTGCGCCCATGCCCGGCGCGATGCTGGAAAGGGTCAAGGCGATGTATCAGGCGCATGCGGCCCTCGACCGTCCGGAGCGGGTCGGACGCAGGATCGGCATAGGAAAGACATAAGCCAGCCATGCTGCCCGATTTTCTCCGCAACCTGCCGACACAGATACGCCAATGGGTGGCGCCGAACATCCGCAGTTTTACCAGCGAACGGCAGCCGCGGCTCTGGTTCCTGTCGCTGGCGATCGGGGTCGGGGTCACCATCGCGGCGATCCTGTTTCGTGAGATGATCGGCATTGTGCAGCTATTGTGGCTGCGCGACAGCAGCGAGCGCGTCATTTCGGCCGCACGCAACACACCCTGGTATCTGATCTTCCTGGCGCCGGTCGTCGGCGGTCTCGTCGTCGGGATATTGCTGCAGGTGCTGATGCCGCAGCGGCGCACCCTTTCCGTGGCGGATGTGATCGAGGCCCGTGCCCTGACCGGCCGCAAGCTCGGTCTTCGCGACGGCCTCAACTCGGCGATCATCACCGTGATCTCGCTGGGTTCGGGCGCCAGCGCGGGACGCGAAGGCCCGGTCATTCATCTCGGCGCGACGCTTGCCAACCATACCGCCCGCCGCACCGATCTGCCCGAATGGTCCAAGCGCACGCTGCTGGGCGCCGGGGTTGCCGCGGCCATCTCCGCGAGCTTCAACGCCCCCGTCGCCGGTGTGCTCTTCGCCCATGAGGTCATCCTCGGCCATTTTGCGCTGCGCTCCTTTGTGCCCATCGTCATCGCCTCCAGCGGCGCGGCGATCATCTCGCGCGGCTGGTTCGGCGAGTCCGCGGCTTTCGTTGTGCCGCAATATCACGTCGCTTCCTACTGGGAGTTTCCGGGGTTTGCGCTTCTCGGTCTCGTCGCCGCGATCGTCGCGATTGCCTTCCAGTTTTCACTGTTCTCCGCCGATTTCCTGGCTCGCAAGATCACCATGCCGCTGTGGCTGCGGCCCGTCCTCGGAGGCATCGCCATCGGCGGCATGGGCGTTTTCCTGCCGCACATCCTCGGCGTTGGCTACGAGGCGACCGATCTTGCATTATGGGGAAGGCTGCCGCTCTACCTGATGCTGATCCTCATCGTCGCCAAGACGCTGGCGACCGCCATTACGCTGGCATCCCGCTTCGGCGGCGGCGTCTTCTCGCCGGCGCTTTATCTCGGCGCGATGACCGGCGGCGCCTATGGCATCATCGCGGCCAATGTGTTTCCGGACCTTGCTTCAAGCCCGGCGCTCTATTCGATCCTCGGCATGGGGGCTGTCGCCGGCGCCGTATTGGGCGCGCCCATCTCCACGACACTGATCGTGTTCGAGCTGACCGGCGGTTATGAACTCTCCATCGCCCTGCTTTTGACCGTTGCGATCGCCCACGGCATCAACCAGGCCATTCACGGCCGCTCCTATTTTCAATGGCAGCTGGAAATGCGCGGCCTGTTCGTCCAGGCCGGGCCGCACCGCGCCGTCGGCAGCAATGTGCGGGTGATGGACTTCATGACCGCGCTGGCGCCCGATGAAGCCGAGCAGACCTTCGATTCCGAACGCGGCGTGCCCGCGCTGAAGCCGACCGACACGCTGGACACGGCGCTGCGAACCTTTGACTCGGGCGGTCATGCGCGCCTGCCGGTCGTCGACGAGGTCGGCGGAACCACCATTGTCGGCTGGGCGGATCAGGTGCAGGCGCTTGCCTATTTCAACAAGCGGCTGATCGATGCGTCCGAGGAAGAGCATCGTTAAGGCGCAGTCCTGCGGTTCGAATTCTATTCTTCCCCCGTTGCCTCCCGCCGCCCGATCGCCTAGACCCGGTCACGCCCGGTTGGGGCGGGATCGGGAAAGATGGCCGAATTTATCTCAGATACGGTTTTCAAGCGGGACGCGTTCTCCGAAACACGGGCGGGGCATTTTGCCGATCGCCCTGACAAGCGCGTCGCCCGCCGCATCGTCACCGCCTCCCCCCTGTGGTCGAGGCCGCTGGCCTGGTTCCTGGCCCGCCGGGAAATAAGAGCGCTGCGGGCGGTTTCCGGCATTGCCGGCACACCCGACATCATCGAGGTCGACGCCGACGGGCTGTTCCGGTCCTGGACCGACGGCACGCCGCTGCATCTTGCCCGGCCGCAATCGCCGCAATGGTATCGCGACGCGCGGCGCCTGCTGCGCGATATGCGCCGGCGCGGCATCACCCATAACGATCTGGCAAAACCGCAGAACTGGCTGATGCTGGCCGACGGCAACGCGGCCGTCATCGATTTTCAGCTTGCCTCGCGCCACCGCCGGAAGGGCCGGCTTTACCGCATCATGGCCTATGAGGACCTGCGCCATTGCCTGAAGCAGAAACGGTCCTTCGCCCCTCATCTGATGACGCCGACGGAAAAGCGCATCCTGGCGCGCAAATCCCTACCGTCCCGTATCTGGATGGCGACCGGCAAGAAGATCTACAATCTGATCACCCGGGGCATTTTCTCCTGGTCGGACGGAGAAGGCACGGGCGACCGCATCGACCGCGAGGGTCCGGCAATCCTTGACGCAATCAACGCCGATCCGGCGGCGAAGGCGGCGGCGCTCGCCCTTTATCCCCTGCCGCGCAAGGGCGTCGGCATTTACGCCTTTGTCGAAACAGCGACTGATGAAATCGATCTGAGTTCCCTCAACGCGGCGGTAAAGGCCCGCGACCCGGATGCCGGGGTCGATCTCGCACAGGCGGTCGCCGCCCTGCCGCGCCGCGAAGACGGCACCGTGCGCGACGACATTTTGCGCCTCATCGCCATGAACCAGATCACCGAGCTCGACGCGCTGCTTACCCGCGAACCCGGTCTCGCCCCCGTCATCAGGCCCATCATCGACGGCCGCCTCAACTGGACCGACCGTCGGATTTCGCGGCTGGAGAAGTAGGTGTCGGCAAACCGGCGAGGGTCGCTGGATCAACTTATTTCATCTGATCGACGATAAAGGAAAACACCTTTCTCCCTGCCCTGCTCGATGAAGAGGCCGGATCGCTGAATGGCGGTCGGTACACCTGCGGTGGTTGGAAACAGCCAAACGGCCATCGTACCTCGCACTTTAAGTACCCTGTGCATTTCAGGTAAAAGCCGGCCTAGCGGCAGTGTCGGAAATGGCACGACGCCAAACAGGAGAACCACGTCAATACTCGCGGTATCGAGCGCTGATTGCAATGCATCCCGCCTCACAGCTTCGACATTCTCAAGGCCGGCGGCCTGCGCTTTTCTCCTGACAGCATCGACAAAACCTTCAACGGGATCCATTGCAATGACTTTTCCGGATTCGCCTACCATTTTGGCTGCCGGAATCGTGAAAAAGCCCGAACCGCATCCGACTTCAAGAACGGTCTGCCCAACTTGGAGATGAGCGCCCTGGAGAATATTTTCCGGATTTTGTAGCCAGCGCCGCAATCCACTGTCCCAGACTGCTGCCGGGAACTTATAAATTATGTTCAATATGCGCGAGGTTTCGAGTTTTTCCACATCCATTTTTTGCTCGTGCCGGGTTCCGGTTGCAGGAACGCTCCTCGATTGCTCGATCCGTTGCGGTTTGTCACCCCAATGCAAACGTCGTATTCGGGTCGCGGGATACCTTGCGACATGGCATTTCCAATGTCCACAAAGGGCCTAGAGCATCGGGCGATCATGGCCGTCCGGCACGACGACACGCTTTGGGCCGGCGCTGAGACCGGCCCATTCGCTCACATCACCTGAAAGGATACGCTACTGCGGCCAGAGCGCCGTGCCGGGATGGAACTGCGACCAGGCGAACCAGAACGCCTGGTGGCTGCCGAGATCGGAGCCGTCGGCGTCGACCGCGCGGATGCCGCCGCCGTCGAGTTCGAGACGGACATTCTCGAAGGCGATCTCTTCACCTTTTTGTAGGGCGACGAAGGCCTTGCTGCGCTGGAAGGCCACAGGCTTGCCCGAAGCCGTGATCGCCCCGATGACATCCTCATGAACCGGCAGGCGCGGATCGACGTCGCCGACCGGAAAGATCGGGCCGTCGGCGTCCCTCGTATTGCGGAAATCAGGGTCGCGGCCAAGCGCATAGCGCTCCTTCAACACCGTTGTGTCGGGGTGCGCCTTCTTCCACCGCCCCCAGTCGGTCGTCACCACGGTTGCCTGCCGAAGCTTTATCCCGCGCTCGGCAAGCGGCCCGGTGACCGCATGACCGAGAAACGTGTCGAACACCGAATAGGTATTGAGGTCGTACATCACCTTGTTGGAGCGGATGAGGAGGCCCGATGTGCGCAGGATCGGCCGCTCCACGCCATCCGGCATCCGGTCGGTGAAATAGGCCTGAGCGGCGCCGCACAGTGTGCAATAGGGAATACCGAGGTCGCGTCCGCCGAGCGTGTCGTTGACCATCTCGCGCACTTCCATGATACGCCGCGGATAGGCGCGGGATTGCCCGTTCACCGTGATCCCGAAGACGACGTCGTCATCCTTGAGCCATGTCGCTTCCTCCGCGCCGATGACTTCGGGGTTGTCGGCGGCGGGAATGCAGTTGCAGCGGTCATCGGTCTTGTCGTGCGCACGGTTGTCGATCAGCACACCGCCCCAGGACACCATCCGCCAGTCGATATCGCCTTCAACGAAGATCCGGTCCCAGCCGGGGATGATCCCGGTAAAAATGGCCCGTTTGACGTCCAGATAGCCGGGCGGCGCCGGGATGTCCCAGGCAATGAGATGGTCGGTCAGCGTACCCCATGCATTTTGAGTTCCGAGGTCCTTGCCGAGCAGTTCGGAAGCGGCGGCCACCAGCATGGCGTTCAGCTGAATGGAGGACGCAAACCGCATCAGGTCGCTGATGACCCAGCCGATGCGCGGGTCTTTCGACGCGGCGATTTCGGTCAGGGCATCGATCTGGTCCCTGCCCCAGGACGATTGCGTGACGGCATCGACAAACGCCACCTGAACGGCAGTCCGCAGTTCATCCGAAAGCGGCCCTTCCGGCACCGCCGGCCGCTCGCCATAGGCCTCGATCACATAATCCGGCAGCGCCGCGGCGTCCTGAGCCGGCGCGTGCCTTGCCCCGAAGAGGATCAGGACAGCAGTCAAAGCTGCGGCCAGGACGAGGCGGGACGAAGAGGTTATTGCCGCTGTCATATCGGGAGCCTTTCGCGTACCGGTTCCATCGTGAACTGCACGGGGCCAAAGCCCCCGCCCGTTCGTCTTTAAGGCTGCGGTTTCAGCCACACACCGCGACCTTACGGGCGAAAGACAATGGCCCGCCAATCAAAACCGCATCAATGTCCCGTGACCATCCGGGTGCCGGACCGTTCGCGATCAAGGCGAAGTGATTGGGGGATGCAATCAGGTCTTGCCATCCAGCGCGTATGCGTCTGCCTCTTGTGATCACCCTCATGATCGTTATCGCCGTTCCCGCCGCCGCCGGTGACCGCGCCGTCTTCTACGGCACCTGGGGCACTGCCAAACAATGCGCACGCGCTCCGGTCAAACCGGTCGGAACGGTCCTTTCGGAACCCTTTGTGATCGGCCCCGAATGGTTGCGGCAAGGCCGGTTCTGGTGCCGCCTCAGATGGGGCCCGATTGAGCCCCGCGAGAACGGGGTCTTCACCGGCGCGGACGCCCTATGCGGCGAAGACGCCACCCGCGGTTATTTCCTCGGCATGATCCTCAACGGCGGTGACCTCACCCTGCGCTGGGACTTTCCGCTGTCAAACGGCCCGCTCAGGCGCAGCTGAAGGGTGGCCTCGCTTCGGTCGCGGGCGATCGTCCGGGGCTGCTCGTTTTGAGAGCGCGTATCCCGGCGTCCCCCACCCCTATTGTGCCTCGTAGTCGCTGAGGTCTTCCGGCGCATGAAGCAGAATGCCTTCATATTTCGGAAGATCGTCATTCATTTGAAGCCAGGGAAGCTTGCTCTCGAAATTGACGTGGAATGTCGGTTCGAAATCGCGCGGGTTTTCCAGGGACGCGGCGTAGAGATGCATCCCGCTGGGGTAATGGTCCGCTTCAAACCCCATTGGGGAGCCGCAAATGCCGCAAAAGTGCCGCCTTACACCTTTGGAGCTCGCATATGTCTTCGGCGCCTCGCCCGACCACCGGAAGTTCCTGATCGGAACGCCGAGCCACGCGACCACGGGCGCAGCGCAATTGCGGCGGCAGTCGTCGCAGTGACAATAGCAGGCCCAGGTGACCTCGCCGTCGAACTCCCAACGCGTTTTTCCGCAAAGGCAATGGCCGCGCTTTGTCATGATAGCCTCAAGGTGTTGCCACAGAGCATCCGCCGGGCGTGCGCCGGGCTTCGGCGTTCTCGTTCAAATGTTGTTGTGCCCGATCTTTGGTTCCGAGACAGGTCCGAAGGAACAAAAGTGCCGTTCCGAATACGACACATCTCGTATGGTCCACGGGGCCTCCCGTTCATTGGAAACCGCTATTCGATGCGGACCTGTTTACCACATTTTTCCTTTACTGCTTTTGCTGTCATGCAAATCACCCCCCGCGACCCTGTCCCAAAAACGACCACCAACAAGCTGTTCAGCGTCGTATGTGACGACAAGGTAGTCTTCCAGGTCCCCATCAAGCTTTTCGTTCTTCATTTCAAACGTCCACAGTTTAAGCCGCCCGCGAATGTCTTCGGTGAGCACGCTCTTGACGAATGCATGAGGAATAGGGACGCTTATTCCATAGTCTTCTTCGTTGTCCTCAATCACCTCAATGGCCTGCCCGAAATAGAACACAGGAGCCGTGAGAACGTATGTTTCAAGGACTTCCGCGGTTTCATCCAGTCTCCTGATTTCCGCCTCAAGATCTTTCCAGATCCCGCGATTGAATTGCGGGACCTGCGGGGACATGTTGGAAAGCAGAAATGTTTCGCTGTTTTGTATATACTCCAAGTCCTGGTTTGCGCTTGCCACCAAATGGCCACGATCGAATCCGCTGTCTTTATAAGCTCCCAATCCTGCACGAAAGCGTTTTGGTATTCTCAAGTCAGCCCGAAAGTAGTCGTTTCTCTCGACATCATCCAAGTCATGGACGTTGTCCGCCTCTCTATTGATGATTTCCAGGGTCCATTTTGGCTGACGAAAGTACCAGGAATAGCCAATCGTAAAAAACCTGTTGGTCAGGATCTGGTCACAGTTGGGAGCCCCGTAACGAAGCTCTGGCTGAATTTGAAACGGATTGTCCATGATCACCCCTTTCGCATTGTCATTTCAGAGAAAGACAACTGCAATAATGCCTAGCCTCTCCATTCAACCACAGAGTGCAGGACCTCGCAACTAAAAACAATGCAAAACACGAAACCGAAGCAGGCATCCGGCATCAAAAACTGAACTCACCTGTCGTCATCGCTCCCCGCCTCCAACAGACGGCGAACACGCTCGACAAGCGGCAAGGCTTCGATCATATCCGGCGCGGAAACGGTTCTGGCCACATCCTCAAATCGCTGATTGAGAGCCTGCGTCGCAGTAAGCCATGCGGCGCGGCCGGCATGTGTCAGGCACAGGCCTTCCCGACCGGTCGCCTTGCCGACAAAATCGAGCGCCTCAAGCCGGTCGATGGACTGGGCCGCTTCGCTTTCCGCAAGGCTGAGGCCCCGGGCAAGCTGCCCCGCCGATGGCTGCGCCCCTTGACGCGCAATGCGATCGAGGACGGCGAAATCCCCCGCCCCCAGACCATCCGGCAAAGCCTCTGCCGCGATGCGGCCGCAGCAGCGTGCAACGGCCTGTATTTCAGCAAAGAACCGCACAATCGCGCTGTCGGTCGAATGGCTCTCGAAATCACTCATCAATCCAGATCCTCATGCGTCCGGCAAACATAGCCGCTGTTCGAACGATTCAAGAACAAAATTGCGGCACAGCCTCATTGGTTGCTGGCCTTTCGCGCCCGAATCACTACATTGCAAGGCATGGCCGGCCCGGACGAAGACATACCTTTTTTTGGCGAAGACAGCAGTGCGCCCTCACCTGCGGGCAGCGGCATTGCCGCGCGCGCCATGGCGGCCCGCAACAAGACCGACGGCGCTGCGCCCTATCTTGAAGGCCTCAACCCGGAACAGACGCGCGCGGTCGAAACGATCGACGGGCCGGTTCTGGTGCTTGCCGGTGCGGGCACGGGCAAGACAAGGGTCCTGACGACGCGCATCGCCCATATCCTCGCCACCGGCAAGGCCTATCCGAGCCAGATTCTCGCCGTCACCTTCACCAACAAGGCGGCGCGCGAGATGAAGGACCGCATCGGCGTTCTTGTGGGCGGCGCCGTCGAGGGCATGCCCTGGCTCGGAACCTTCCACTCCATCGGCGTGCGGCTTCTGCGCCGCCATGCCGAACTCGTCGGCCTCCGGTCCGATTTCACCATCCTCGACACGGACGATCAGGTCCGGCTCTTGAAACAGCTGATCCAGGCCGAGGGGCTGGACGACAAGCGCTGGCCGGCCCGGCAGTTCGCCATGATGATCGACGGCTGGAAGAACAAGGGCTTCGGGCCGGCGGACATTCCCGAGGGCGATGCCCGCGCCTTCGCCAACGGCA
Source organism: Hoeflea sp. (assembly GCF_984452065.1). NCBI lineage: Bacteria > Pseudomonadati > Pseudomonadota > Alphaproteobacteria > Hyphomicrobiales > Rhizobiaceae > Hoeflea > Hoeflea sp. The sequence goes on from NZ_CFHWAF010000098.1 coordinate 15,319, forward strand.
AGGGACGCGAACTCTACGAGGCCTATCAGGACCGCCTGAAGACCCTCAACGCCTGCGACTTCGGCGATCTTCTGTGCCATCCGATCCGTATCTTCAAAAACCACCCGGATGTGCTGAAGGAATATCACGGCAGGTTCCGCTACGTCCTCGTCGACGAGTATCAGGACACCAACACGGCGCAATATCTGTGGCTGCGCCTCATCGCGCAGGGCTCGCACAATGTCTGCTGCGTCGGCGACGACGATCAGTCGATCTACGCATGGCGCGGCGCGGAAGTGGACAATATCCTTCGCTTCGAGAAGGACTTTCCGGGCGCCGTCGTGATCCGGCTCGAGCGCAATTACCGCTCCACGGCCCATATTCTGGGCGCGGCCGCGCATCTGATTTCCCACAATGAGGGCCGTTTGGGCAAAACCCTCTTCACCGATCTGGCCGATGACGATCATGACAAGGTCATGGTGCATGCGGCCTGGGATTCGGAGGAGGAAGCGCGCGCCGTCGGCGAAGAAATCGAACAGCTTCAAAGGCGCGAGCACAAGCTCAACGACATGGCGATTCTCGTGCGCGCCTCCTTCCAGATGCGCGAATTCGAGGACCGGTTCGTCACGCTCGGTCTGAATTACCGCATCATCGGCGGCCCGCGCTTTTACGAGCGGCTCGAAATCCGCGACGCCATGGCCTATTTCCGCGTCGTGTGCCAGCCGGCGGACGATCTTGCCTTCGAGCGCATCGTCAACACGCCGAAACGCGGGCTCGGCGAAGCCGCCATCCGCCAGTTGCACGATTACGCCAGGGCGCGCGATATTCCGCTTCTGAAAGCGGCATCGGACCTCGTGATAACCGAGGAGATGAAGCCGCGCCCGCGCAAATCCCTGACCGATGTGGTCGAGAACTTCCACCGCTGGTCCTCGCTGTTGGAAAATACGCCGCATACGGAACTTGCCGAGCAGATCCTTGAAGAAAGCGGTTACACCGCCATGTGGCAGAACGACCGCTCCGCCGATGCGCCGGGTCGGCTGGACAATCTGAAGGAACTGATCCGCTCGATGGAGGATTTTGAATCCATGCGCGGCTTCCTCGAACATGTCAGCCTCGTCATGGACGCCGAACAGAACGAGGATCTCGACGCCGTCTCCATCATGACGCTGCATTCGGCCAAGGGGCTTGAGTTCGAGACCGTGTTCCTGCCCGGCTGGGAGGAAGGCCTGTTTCCGCATCAGCGCGCGCTCGACGAGGGCGGCCGGTCAGGGCTCGAGGAAGAGCGCCGCCTCGCCTATGTCGGCCTGACACGCGCCAAGCGCAATTGCCACATCTGGTTCGTTTCCAACCGCCGTATTCACGGGCTCTGGCAATCGACCATTCCGTCGCGTTTCCTCGATGAACTGCCGTCCGAGCATGCCGATGTCGCCGAAAGCGAGACGTCCTATGGCGGCTATGGCGCAACCGGCGTCGGCGGCGGCTACGGCGCGTCGCGGTTCGATGAAGCGGAGCCCTTTTCCGGCGGCTATGACACGCCGGGCTGGCGCCGTGCCCGCATCAACCGCAACGAGGCGACACGGCAGAACTGGGGCTCACGCTCGGGCCATGCGGTCGAGCGTATCGGCTATGGCGAAACGGATTCCGGCTATGGAGCCGGCCGCACCTCGGTCAAGAACCGCACCATTGAAGGCGAACTCGTCGCCCGTTCCGTCGCCGACGGGCCTTCGGCCTTCAGCATCGGCGACCGGGTCTTCCACCTCAAATTCGGTAACGGCAACGTCGCATCGATTGACGGAAACAAGCTGACCATCGATTTCGACAAGACCGGTCAAAAGCGCGTTCTCGACAATTACGTCGAAAAAACAAAGTGATCGGCTGACCGGCAAAGCGCCGCGCGAAGGCTGTTTCCACAACGGCGTGCCGTGTCACAAACCTGCAGTGATTATGGACACATAGTCCCGCCGGGATTAGAGTATCCATTTTGATCAAGTATTGATGTGGTGCCATTTTCGCTGATCTCTCAACAGTGCATTTGCAAGGATAATCATCT
>NZ_CFHWAF010000099.1:0-17161 GCF_984452065.1 Hoeflea sp.
GCCGAAGGGCTGCTCGCCCTCATCGGCAGCCACGGATATCTCGAAATCGCGGAGCTTACGGATGACGAACTGGCCCTGATCCCGCATCTTGTGATGGCACGCGTAGTGGTCAGAGCTCTCCTGACCATCTGGCGTGCGAGGCTTTTCCCGGACAACAAGACCTACATTCTACGCAACACGGAACAGGGATGGCACCAGCTCGATTGGTTTCTCGCGCGTTCGCCTGACGAGATCTCCCATACGCTCACGTCCTTCTCGGGCCGGACAGGGTGGAGATCATGACAGACAGACGGGCCGGCACGAAACGGGGCAAGATGGTGAACGGCTTCGATCCCTCGAATGCCGGCAGCCTGGATGACAGAACCCGTTCCTTCGTCGAACGCAGAGCAGCGCTTCTCGGACCGGCCTACCGCCTGTTCTACGACAATCCGGTGGAGTTTCACCATGCCGAAGGCGTGCTGATGTTCGACGCGGATGGCAATGACTACCTGGACGCCTATAACAACGTTGTTTCGCTCGGCCATTGTCATCCGGCGGTCAATGCGGCCATCTGCGAACAGCTGAACACCCTGTGTACACACACGCGCTACATCCAGCCGCAAATCCTCGATTTTGCGCAGAAGCTGCTCGGCACCTTCGACGAGGAGATCGGCCATGCGATGTTTACCTGCACCGGATCGGAAGCCAATGACCTGGCCTTGCGCATGGCGAAGTATCACACCGGCAACCAGGGAATTATCGTGACCTGCGAGGCCTATCACGGCAACTCGGAACTGACGGCCGGGTTCTCTCCCTCCATGGGGGAAAACTCGCCTTTGGGCACATGGGTCCGGCGCGTGCCCGCACCGGACACGTATCGCGTGAAAACGGAGAACATGGGCCAATGGCTGGCCGAACGGGTTAGCGAACAAATTCTGGATCTCAAGCGCCGAGGCCAGGGTTTGGCTGCGTTCGTCGCGGATTCACTGTTCACGTCAGACGGCATTTTCGCCCATGACAGCGACATCTATCGGCCGGTTATAGAGGTCGTACGGGCCGCCGGTGGGCTATTCGTCGCCGATGAAGTTCAATGCGGCTTTGCACGTTCCGGGACGCATATGTGGGGCTATCAACGCCATTCGGTCGTGCCCGATATCGTGTCGCTCGGCAAACCGATGGGCAACGGATACCCCGTCGCCGGTATCGTCGTCAGACCTGAGATCGCAGCGGCCTTCGGACATGACATGCGCTACTTCAACACCTTTGGCGGCAACACGGTCGCCATCGCCGCCGCGAATGCGACGTTCGACGCGATCCGGAACGAAAACCTGCAGCAAAACTGCCTTACAGTCGGAACGATCCTGAAGGCCGGCATCGAAGCGCTTGCGAAAAACGACGAACGTATCGGCGATGTGCGCGGGACCGGCCTGTATCTGGGTGTGGAAATGGTCAAGGACAAAACCACACGGGAACCGGACAGCGCGCTTGCACTCGGCATCGTCAACGAAATGCGCAAACGCCGGGTTCTGATTTCCGCCACATCTCAGAACGCCAACGTCCTGAAAATCCGGCCCCCGCTTATCTTCAGCGCGGCGAATGCGGATCGTTTCCTGTCGCAACTGGAGGTTTCCCTGAAGTCGGTGCCCGTATAGGCGCCCAACATCATAATAAAAATAAAATAGCGGAGGAAATCGAAAAGCCTCACCCGAAAATACTTATGAATACAAACAGTGAGGCAACTCGAGGAGGTCTGAACCTTACCAAAGAAAAACAGAGAGGATCACATGGTAGTCAAGGTAAGTAGACAGAGCATCGCGAGTGCTCTAATCGCACCGGTCGTGCTTTTCATGGCATCGACCGCCAATGTCAGCGAAGCAAAGGCAGAAGACAGGATAAGTTGCATCTTTCCGTTCTGGTTCGGTTTCGCCCCTGTGTTCGTAGCGGAAAAGGAAGGCTATTTCGAAAGCGAAGGTCTGGAAGTCACCACTGCCTTCGACAATGACCGCGCCAATGTCCTGCCGGCGATGGCAAATGGATCCGTCGATTGCACAATGCGTACGATCGGAGAGTCCATGTCGCGTCCACGCCAGTCCGACACGACCGGAACCGTCATCGGTACGATCGACATTTCCGTCGGAGCGGACGGCGTTGTCGCCAGCGGCGACATCCAGGACGTCGAGGACCTTATCGGCAAGACGATGGCCGGAGAAATCAACCATCCAGGCACGACACTGATACAGCATGCCCTTTCTCAAAAGGGAAAGAGCATCAAGGATGTCAATATTCAGCTGATTGCGACAGACGATTCAGCTGCGATATTTGAAGACAGGAATATCACCGCCGTTGCCACGTGGGAACCGATGATGAGTTCCATCATCAAGAATACCTCCAGAGATGGCGCCCACCTGTTGCTGACCTCGGCCGACTATGAAGGCCTCATCACCGACGTCATCATCGTGCGGACCGAGGATTATAGGGAGAATCCGGAAAAATACGCCAAGTTTCTTCGCGGAATCTATCGTGCGATCGATCTGTACAACGCCGACCCGGACAGGTTCATCGCGATTTCAGCCCCTTCCTTCGGCGTTCCGGCAGATGAAATGAAGGAGGCGCTGGAGGGCGTGAAATATACCTCCTATGAGGAAAGCGTCGAATACCTGCCGTCCGGAGACAATCCGGGAAAACTGAAAGACGTCTTTGACGCCTTCAATGAGATCAACGTCGTGCTCGATCTTCAGGACGGCCCCCTGACCTATCAGCCCTATGTGGACGGCTCTGCTCTTGACGGCCTCTTCGACGGCCATCAGCGTTAACGGGCGCGGCGGCTCCGGTTCTTAAAAAGCCGGAGCCGCCTCACCAGCAGCCAATTCACACCTGAAGGGCCATCACGTGTTTCAGTCCCTTTTTGCGTTCCGCAAGCCAATCCCGCGCCGCCTGCAGACCGGTCTTGGTGCATTCGGCTTCATCCTGTTTCTCGGCGCCTGGCATATGACCGCCATTTCAGGCGCGATCCGGCCCGAGTTTCTGCCGACACCGTTTGCGGTCCTGGAAGCTTTCGGACGTCTTTTCACCGAGCAGGATTTCGCCTCGGACATCGTTATCAGCGTCACGCGCGTCTGGGTGGCTTTTTTGCTCTCCGTCATCATCGCGGTGCCGCTCGGCCTCTACATGAGCACTTACCGGGCAGTCGGTGCAATCCTCGAGCCGTTCATCGACTTCATCCGCTATCTGCCGGTTCCCGCGCTCGTTCCGCTTCTGGTGATCTGGTTCGGCGTCGGCGAGGCTTCCAAGATCGCCGTCCTGTGGATGGGAACATTCTTTCAGCTCATTCTCCTGATCGCAGATGACACGAAGCGCGTGCCACCGGAATACATCGAGTCCGGACAGACCCTCGGCGCCACCAACAGCGAAATCATGCGGCACATCATCATCCCGGCCGCGCTGCCCAACATGGTCGACAATCTGCGCATAACGCTCGGCTGGTGCTGGACGTACCTGATCGTTGCGGAAATCGTCGCTGCCAGTTCAGGGATCGGTCACGTCATCTGGTCGCTGCGCCGGTTCGTCAAGACGCCCGAAGTCATGGCCGGCATCATCGCCATCGGCATTATCGGCTTGCTGACGGATCAGGCATTGCGTTTCGCGCATGCCCGACTGTTCTCATATCAGCGCAGGTGATCAATGACTGCTTCGATCGAAATAGAAAACCTGTCAAAGACCTATTGGTCCGAAGACGGCAAGACCGAGACCAAGGTCATCCTGCCGATGTCCATGTCGATATCCGAAGGCGAAATGGTGATGTTTCTCGGCCCGTCCGGATGCGGCAAGACCACACTCATGCGCATTGTCGGCGGCCTTGAACATCAGGACGAGGGCACCGTGCTGCTGAACGGCGAACGTCTGGACAAACCGGACCGCAGGCGCGGGATGGTGTTCCAGTCCTATTCCTCGTTTCCCTGGCTGACGGTACGGGAGAACGTCAAGTTCGGCACCCGCTACAGAAAGGACATATCGGAGGCCGAGAAACAGGAAGTCACCGATCACTACCTTGCCATGGTCGGTCTTGCCCAATACCGGGACTTCTACACCAACCGGATTTCCGGTGGCATGCGCCAGCGTGTTGCCATTGCCAGAACCCTGGCATCTTCCCCGGAAGTCCTGCTCATGGACGAGCCGTTCGGAGCCCTGGACGCACAGACGCGCGAACATCTTCAATTCCAGCTGATGGACATCAATCAGACCGAACGGAAAACGACGATCTTCGTGACCCACGACGTCGAAGAAGCAATCCTGCTCGCAGACCGGATCGTGATCTTCTCGGCGCGCCCTGCACGCATCGTCAAGGAAATCGTCGTGGATGACCTGATACCGCTTGAAGACCGGCGCAGCGGAGATGTGGACCCGCAAAAGATGTTCGATCTGCGCCGCGAAATTCACGAACTCATCAGAGCACAGTATTCCGGCGCCGTGGAGGCCATCTGATATGAGCGCATCGTTTGAAGGCAAGAAGGCTGTCGTGACCGGCGCAAACCGGGGTATCGGGCTGAGTGTTGCCGAGGGGTTTCTGAGCGCAGGTGCCGATGTCACAATCGTGGCACTGGAAACGGATGTTGAAACCGTCGCCGCCGAACTCAGCGAGAATTACGGCAAAACCGTCCGCGGCCTTGTGTGCGACATCTCCGATCTCGATCAGGTTCGACGGCTTCGCAGCAGCATCGATCATGCGGATATACTCATCAACAATGCCGGGTTTGAGTACATTACCCCGATATCCGAGCCTTCCGGACAGGTGGATGCGAATTTCAGGCAGATCGTCGAAACCAACGTCATAGGAACCTTTTCGGTCATCCGTCATCTGCTGGACAGACTTCCTGATGGCGCCCGCATCGTCAACACGGCGTCCATGTGGGGCAAGACCGCCGTTGCCGAGTTCAGCGGCTATTGCGCCTCAAAACAATCGGTGATCGGTCTGACGCGTTCGCTTGCCCGGGAACTCGCCCCCAGAAAAATCTCGGTCAACGCGGTTTGCCCGGGCTGGGTCAGAACAGCCGCGTCGATGCGCTCTCTATCTTTCATGGCCGCACGTCAGGACCGCACAGAAAGCGACCTGCTGACGGAAATCGTTTCGGCTCAAGCTCTGGAGGGGCTGATGGAACCAGCCGACATGGCCGCGATATACCTGTTTCTCTCAGGCCCCGCGGCGGACAACATTACCGGGCAATCCTTCACCATCGACCGCGGCGAGTTGATGCAATGAGCTCCGAACTCAACGGCAAAACGGCGCTGGTGACCGGCGCGGCCCGGGGTATCGGTGCGGCGATCGCCCATGCTTTGGCGGACGCGGGGGCTGCGGTCGTACTGGCCGACCGGCAAAACCCAAATGAGACGGAAGACTCAATCCTTGCGAAAGGCGGCAAGGCACGATCGCAGCTTTGCGACGTTTCGGACCCGGCAAGCGTGGACGCGCTCTTTTGCGACCTGCAATCGCGCGAAAAACGCCTCGATTTTGCTGTCAATGCGGCAGGTATCCTGTTGGAAGGAAAAATAACGGACATGCCGGTGGAACAGTTCGACAGGATCATTTCCGTGAACCTTCGCGGCTCATTCCTTGTTGCACGCGGCGCGGCAAAGCTCATGCAAACGCTCAAGCGGGGACGAATCCTGTTCATTTCGTCGGAGCTGGCATATCTCGGAAGGGCCGACTTCTCCGCCTATTGCGCTTCCAAGGCAGGCGTCGTCGGGTTGACACGCTCTCTGGCGCGCGAACTCGCGCCGAACATCCTCGTCAACGCAATCGCGCCCGGTCCTGTCGACACGCCGATGCTGGCCCTGGAGAACATGTCTCAGGAATGGATCGACAAGGAGCTCGACATTCCGTTGAGACGGGTCGGCCTGCCGGCTGAGATCGGCGCCCTCGCCCGCTTCTTATGCGGGCCCGACGCCGGCTTTTTCACCGGCCAGACGCTGAGCCCCAATGGCGGCGCGGTGATGATCTGATGGGAAGGAGCAACCAATGCTGCAAAGACCCGTAAACTGGCCAGGCGGGGCGAAGGTCGCATGCGCCATCACACTCGATATGGACGCGGACAGTCTGGTTCATATCCACCATGGTGCGAACGCCCATAATAAATTGAGCGCCTTGTCCATGCTCCGGTACGGTCCGGACGTTGCCATACCGCGCATTCTGGACAGCTATCGCCGTCTTGGCTTGAAACAGACATTTTTCATTCCTGCCTGGTGTATCGAGCACCATCCGAAGGCCGTCGAGGCCATCGTACGGGACGGGCACGAGGTCGGCTATCACGGCTACATCCATGAAGCTCCGAACAGCCTTTCGCGCGATCAGGAGCACGACTATATGTGCCGCTCCATTGAGATTATCGAAAAGCACACCGGCCAACGACCGCGCGGAAACCGGTCTCCGCTTTACAATATGTCGTCTCAGACGCCTGAACTGCTGATCGAAGAGGGGTTTGTCTATGATTCCTCGCTCATGGGCGATGAGGTACCCTATCTGCTGGATATTCCCGGAAAAGGCAGGCTGACGGAACTGCCGGTAAGCTGGGCCACTGACGACTGGCCTCCATACGTGCATGCGCCGGACCTGGACTACATGTTTCAGGTCATGCCTCCCAAGCGGGCGATGGACGTGTTCATTGCCGAGTTCGAGGCATTGCGCTCGTGTCCCGGCGGACTTTGGATTGGCGTGTGGCACCCGTTTGTCAGCGGCCGGTTATCCCGATGGCTGGAGGTGGAAAGAGCGATACAGCACATGCTTGATACCGGTGACGTCTGGTTTGCCAGCCTTGAACAAATAGCTGCGCATGTGAAGTCCGAAGCGGAGGCCGGAGCCTATTCCCCGAGAATTGATCGTTTGCCCTATCACCTTGAAAACCAGTTGCCTGAAGAGCTCGCCGGGAAAAGTTAGAGCGAGATTGCCAATTCCTCCAGTGGCACCTCGGCTCCGCACCGTTTCAACCGCGTCCGAGAATGAAATCCGCGGCCCGCTCGCCGATCATGATCGTCGGTGCGTTGGTGTTGCCACTGTCTTAGGAACAATCTGTTACCTATGTCTCCGGGTCGGACACAAGAAAAATGGTGGGCCCGGAGGGACTCGAACCCCCAACCAAGCGGTTATGAGCCGCCGGCTCTAACCAATTGAGCTACAGGCCCCACCCGGCGCGAACGGCCGGTCCAAAGCGCGTCTGGCGCGCGGACCGGACCCGCTTAAACCAATTCCCCCGCCGCGACAAGATGCTTCCATAGAAGACACGACAAGACATTGCCGCAATGCGTTATTATCACGGCCCGGCCAAACATAATTATCCGGGGTTATTCATGATTTCTCGACGCAGCCTGACCTTCGCCCTTGCCCTTGCCGTCCTGCCCGTAACGGCGCTTGCCAGCGATGACGGGGGGCAAAAACCCGGCATCGTCGCCGTCACCGGCGAGGGAACGGCCCGCCTCGTGCCCGACATGGCGGTGATGACGCTGACCGTCATGCGCCAGGACAAGACCGCGCGCGACGCCTTGAGCGCCAACAATTCGGCCATGGCCGAGGTGCTTGCTGCCATGCGCGCCGATGGCATTGAGGCGCGCGACCTGCAGACCTCGGGCTTTTCGATCGATCCGCAATATTTCTACCCCGACCGCAGGAACAACGAGCCGGTGGAGCCGCAGATCACCGGCTACCGTGTTTCCAATACGCTGACGGTGCGCATCCGCGACCTCGACAAACTCGGCACACTGCTCGATAAATCCGTCACCCTTGGCGTCAACCAGGGCGGCCAGATCATGTTCACCAATGACGACCCCTCCGCCGCCATCACCGAGGCGCGCAAGGAAGCGATGAAGGATGCGGTCGCCAAGGCGACGACACTGGTCGAAGCGGCCGGCGCGGGCCTCGGGCGCATCACCGGGATCAGCGAGCAGCAGTTCCGCCCGCAGCCCATGCCGGTCGCCCGCGCCAGGCTGGCGATGGCCGAATCGGCCGATGCCGCCGTGCCTGTCGCCTCCGGCGAGAACGCCTACCGGGTGACCGTCAATGTCAGCTTCGAGATCGACCAGTAGGTACAAAAAATCCCCGGCGGTGGCCTGTTTTGGCAGGCCGGTGCCGGGGATAACCCGCTGATCTGTGGGTGGGCGGCGATCAGCGGAAACGGATAACCGGACAGTGGCGGGCATTGGCGAAGACCACTTTGGTCTTGTAGCCGTGGCGCCAACCGCGAACGACGACGCGGTTCGGGTTGCGGCGCACGACGCGGGGGTTGTTGACGCCCATGCGCCAGGCTTTGTTGACGGCGCGGCGCGGCTTGCATTTGCCCTTGCGGTAGCGCGGCGGCGGTGCGCCCCAGCGGGGGTTCGAGCCGTAGTAATAGCCGTAGCCGGGCGTGCCGAACTGGATGCCGAACTCGATATTGCCGGCGGAGGCCTGGCTGGTCGTGGCGGCGGTGGCACCAACGGCGATCAATGCCGCCAGCGTGGTCGCTTTTGCGATTTTTGCGAACATTTTATCCTCTCCATCCTCTGGGTTTTCGGGATCGCTGTGATGCGATGATGAAAATTTAGTAATGTTCGCCTGAACGCATTTGGAACCGGGCGTTCATATTGCGTTCATCGTCGGGGGAGGAGAGAATTGTTGTTTAGGAACAGAGTATTAGCGCCGGAAAAATCATGAAACTTCTGCCGGCGGGCCGTTTTGGCATCTGCGCTGCCCGCCAAACCCGGCTCGGTTTCCATCGGCGGGAAGACCCTTTTACAGCCCGGCTGCGTCGCGGCCGGCCCCGCCTTCGACCGCTGTCAGGAATTCTCGCTCTAAATCTGATCGACGCTTGCACCGACCATATAGGCCGAACGCGTCAGGCCGCGTCGCCTGGCCTCGTCGTCGATGGCGGCAAGAATGCCCTTGTCGATGGAAAGGCCGATGCGGACCGTTTTTCCGACCTGCCGGATCAAGGGCACCGCCGCGATGATATCCTCGGGAGAATACCATTCGTCATTGTCGCGAATGTTCGCAATCTCGGATGGCGCAGGCAGGACGTCGCCGTCTTGCTCCATTCCCTCGACATGCAGCGCCAACGCCTCGCGGGCGCATTCAAGCGCTTCCTCTATCGTCTCTCCCGAAGTGACGCATCCCGGAAAGTCCGGGAAGACGACACCGAAGAGACCGTCTTCCTGATCTATGATCGCATAGTAATGCATGACTAGCCCATTGTGGTGGTGGATCTATCATTTGAGACCCGCCTGTTTCCTGATCGAGTTTTCCGTCTTTTTCGTCAGGTCTTTTTTCGGGTGCGGAACCGTGACCCGGCCCTTCTTTTCGGGGTGCTTGAATTGGTGGTGACTGCCCTTCACCGCGACCAGCTCCCAGCCATCGGCTTTGAGCAGCTTTATAATGTCACGACTGCTGACCGGCACTTCAGCTCTCCGATATTATGCTTATATATACATAATTCACGCACATAAATCAAGAGAACTTATGCAGATATATGCATACTATCACTGTGTTGACGGGCAGGTGATGGTGAGGACACGGGGGCGTGTTGAGCATCATTCAGAGGCAATCCGTCGGCAAAGTATCAGCCCTGGCAATCCGGGACCTCCGTCTACAATTGCTGCGCCGAGACCAGCGTGCGCAGATCGACGTTCCTTGTCATGACAAAATAGGCCTCCTCCGGCTTAGTTTTCAGCTTCGTGGTCACCGGCAACGGACCCTTGGGAAGCGCGGCAACGCGGCAGGCGCCGGAGGTGACGGTGAGCGATCCCTTCGTGCCGTCCGGGTCCGTCTTTCTACGCGCCCGGACCGTCTCGCGCATCGCCTCGAGGCGGGGAATATCGGCCTTGGCAGCACGGAATATCTGGGCATCGGGAGAAAGGCCCGCCGATTGCCGGGCGCTTTGCGGCAACGGGACCTGCTGCAAGACAATGCGTTCCTCTAAGGCCGGTTCGCCCGCCGATTCATTCACGCCGATAGTGATGATCGCGGAGCCGGGGCGCACAAGCAGCCCCTCCGGCATTTCGACCGCGACACGCAAGGCCTCGACATCCATGGTCATGAAGTCCAGCCCCTTCAGTTTCGGTATTGAAGACAAGGGAACATGGCCACAGGCCGCAAGGGCGAACGCGAGAAGAACACCAAACAGAACACGCATAGAAATTTCCTGCTTTACACAATTTTCTTATTGTTTTACGATAAATTATTATCGAGTCAATAGGAGTAAATCATGTCGACCAATGCCAATCCAACAGATGCAACATTCCGCCGTGTCGTCAGGCTGAGCCTCTGGTTGAAGCGGCTTGCGACGCTCGGCGTTATCCTCTTTGTCGGCTTTGCGCTGAGCGTCGTTGTCGTGCCGGGCTGGTTCGATACGATGGTCACGGCGGCCTATCCGGAGATGACCATCGCCACGGGCATCACTCCGTTCAAAAGGATATCCCTCATCCTCCTCCTCGCCCTGCCGCTGACCGTCAGCCTCTACGGATTGTGGAACATCAGGATGCTTTTCGACTGTTATGCGCGCGGCGAGGTGTTCAGCCCGGCGCCGGCGGCCCATATCCGCAATGTCGGATTGGCGATGCTCGTCAATGTGGTGCTGACAGTGCTGGTCCACTCATTGGGCAGTGTTATCCTGACACTCGACAACCCGGCCGGCAGCCGGCAGCTCACAATCTCGGCCTCCAGCGATACCTATCTGCTTCTGCTCCTCGGCGGACTGCTCGTGGTGATCGGCTGGATCATGCAGGAAGCCGCGCGCATCTCCGATGAAAACAGCAGCTTCGTGTGAACCGCCATGCCGATCATCGTGAACCTCGATGTCATGCTGGCGCGGCGCAAAATGCGCTCGCGCACGCTGGCCGAAACGGTGGGCATCACCGAGCAGAACATTTCCCTGCTGAAGTCCGGCAAGGTAAAGGGCGTGCGCTTCGACACGCTCGACAGGATCTGCAAGGCCCTCGACTGCCAGCCCGGCGACATTCTGGAATACCGGGACGAGGCGGATTAAGGCGCCCGCGCATCAGCCTTTGGCCAGCGTCCGCGTCCAGAACTGCATGGGCTTGCGGGTTTCTTCCGTGTCGCCAATATCGCGCCAGGGGAAATCGCAGACGAGGCCATCCATCTTTTCATAGCCGCGATTGCGCCAGAATGTGTCGAGCGGCACATAGTCCGCGGGGCGCATGGGATGATCGTCCGGGCGGATGACACCGCAAAAGACGATGCGCTCGAAGCCTTCCGCCCGCGCCGCCTTCTCCCGCTCTTCGAAGAAACGCACGCCGATGCCGTGTCCGCGATACTCCGGCAACAGCACCGACTCGCCAAAATAGAAAAACTCCTCGGCCTTGAGGCCATGTTTGAGGAAGGGCTCGGCAAAATCGTCAAAATGATCGGCGAGCGGCGCGGCCGTTGCCGCCCCGACCAGCCGGTCGCCATCATAGGCGCCGATGATCACCGCGCCCTTGGAGGCGGCGAATTTGGCGAGGTAGTTGCGCTCATACTCCATGTCGCCTTCGTAGAGATAAGGCCATTCATGAAAGACAGTGATGCGCAGATGCGCCAGGTCGTCGAGCGCTTCGGAAAGCGCCGCGCCGGTCAGTGTACGCAGGGCAATCTCAGCCATCGCCCGCCTCCACCTGGGCAATCCAGTCGGCAAGATTGTAATAGGTCGTCACCCGCGAGATCAGCCCGTCGTCGATCTCGAAAAAGATGCCGGCCGAAAGGCTGTAGCGCTGGCCGTTCGCCGGCGGCAGGCCCTCGGCCGTCTGCAGATAGGTGCCGCGCACGGTGAACTCCGCCGCCGCACGGCCGCCGCCGGGCGCGACCATGATGGCGATGTCGCTCAGTTCCTTGGCATAATGCCGCGCCATCTCGGCGTTGAACCAGCGGAACTTCTCGCGGCCGATCTCGCGCCCGCCCTGATTGATATCGTGAATGACATCTTCGACAAGAAGCGCCAGCATCGCCTCGCTGTCGCTGGCGTTGAAGGCATCGAGATAGGCCCGGATCAGGCGTTCGGTTTCTTGTTCGGCCACGGGCAATCCTCATTTGCTTCGGGGCGACAGTAGCAGGCGGCACACCCCGCGCTCAGCCGCCAAACACGGTCACCGCATCGCCCGTCTGCCATTTGGGATATTTGTCCATGATCGCGGCGAAACGTTCCGACGTTTCGAACCCCTCCAGCCAAGCCCGGACGGACGGCCAGTCCTCGCCTTCGAACCAGGCCCGACCAACATTGGCGAACTGGCGGATGAAGGGCAGGATCGCCATGTCGGCAAGGCTCACCCGCCCGCCGAAAAGAAAGCCGCCGGGCCGCAATTGCTCCTCCAGCCCGTGCAGGATAGCCGCCGCCTTCGTCCGCTCCTCAAGCGGATCGCCGCCCGGATAGCGCGTCCCGTATTTATAGCGGTCGAGGCTCTGCTTGAACGGGCCGTCCACGTCTTCGATCAGGGCGAGCATCGCATCGTGCGAACCGGTCTCAGGCGTCAGCCAGCCTTCCGGATCGTTTTTGTCCAGCGTCCAAAGCATGATGTCGAGGCTCTCATCAATCACATCGCCATCGCCTTGAACGAGCGTCGGCACGGTGGCGGACGGCGAGGCTTCCAGAAATTCCGGCGCCTTGTCGCGCAACACCACCTCGCGCAGTTCCACCGTCGTGCCGCGCAGCGCCAGCCGCGCACGCATCGCATAGGGGCATCGGCGAAAACTGTAGAGGATCGGCAACGTCATGGCGACAAATGCAGGACGATCTGGCGGCGGTGCGGCGCGCGCCGGTGTTCGAAGAGGTAAATGCCCTGCCAGGTGCCGAGCAGCGGCGCGCCGCCCGCGACGGGGATCGAAAGACTGACCTGCGTCAGCGCCGCCTTGATATGGGCGGGCATATCGTCCGGCCCCTCGATCGTGTGCCGCAGCCAGTCCATATTCTCCGGCACCAGCCGGGCAAAGAACTCATGAAGATCGCGCTTCACATCCGGATCGGCATTTTCCTGGATCGTCAGCGAGCAGGATGTATGGCGCACGAAGACGGTCAGGAGACTGCTGTCCACCCCGCTCTCGGAGACAAACAGCGCGGCCTCACGGGTGAACTCGTAAAGCCCCTGCCCGTTTGTCTCGATGGCAATCTGCGTCTGCATTGGTCTGCTTACAAAACAGGCGGTCCGAAAGCCACCCTTTGCCCGTTAGCTGTCGAGGAAGCTGCGCAACTTTCTGGACCGGCTCGGATGTTTGAGTTTGCGCAGCGCCTTCGCCTCGATCTGGCGGATGCGCTCGCGGGTCACGGAGAACTGCTGGCCGACCTCTTCCAGCGTGTGGTCGGTGTTCATGCCGATGCCGAAGCGCATGCGCAAAACGCGCTCCTCGCGCGGCGTCAGCGAGGCAAGCACGCGTGTTGTCGTCTCGCGCAAATTCGCCTGGATCGCCGCGTCGATCGGCAGGATGGCGTTCTTGTCCTCGATGAAGTCGCCGAGATGCGAATCTTCCTCGTCGCCCACCGGCGTCTCGAGGCTGATCGGCTCCTTGGCGATCTTCAGAACCTTGCGCACTTTTTCCAGCGGCATGGCGAGCTTTTCGGAAAGCTCCTCCGGCGTCGGCTCACGGCCGATCTCGTGCAGCATCTGGCGCGAGGTGCGCACGATCTTGTTGATCGTCTCGATCATGTGCACCGGAATGCGGATCGTGCGGGCCTGGTCGGCGATCGACCGGGTGATCGCCTGGCGGATCCACCAGGTCGCATAGGTGGAGAACTTGTAGCCGCGGCGGTATTCGAATTTGTCCACCGCCTTCATCAGGCCGATATTGCCCTCCTGGATGAGGTCCAGGAACTGCAGGCCGCGATTGGTGTATTTCTTGGCGATGGAGATGACGAGACGCAGGTTCGCCTCGACCATTTCCTTCTTGGCGATGCGCGCCTCGCGCTCGCCCTTCTGCACCATGTGCACGATGCGGCGGAATTCGGAAATCGAGATGCCGGTCTCGGTGGCGAGGTTCTGGATCTCGCCGCGGATCGCCTTGATCGTATCCTTCTCGACCTTGGAGAATTCCTTCCAGCCCTTGGCGGTGAGATTGGAGATCGACTTCATCCAGTTCGGATCGAGCTCGGCGCCCTGATACTGCTGCAGGAAGTCCTCGCGCTTGACGCCGTGGGATTCGGCAAGCCGCAGGAGCCGACCTTCATTCTGCACAAGGCGCTTGTTGATGTCGTAGAGCTGTTCGACCAGCGCATCGATACGGTTCTGGTTGAGCGCCAGCGATTTCACCGCCGCGATCAGATCTTCCTTGAGCTGCTTGTAGCGCCGCTCCTGCGCCGGCGACAGCGTGCCTGTCGCGGCAAGCCTTGCCTCGACCTGCTGGTCCTGCAGCTTGCGCAGCTTCTTGTAGGTGTCGGCGATGACGTCGAATGTCTCCATCACCTGCGGCCGCAATTCCGCTTCCATCGCGGCGAGCGACAGGTTGGATTCGTCCTCTTCGTCGTCGTCCTCCTCGGTCGAGACGCCTTCGCCGCCGACATCTGTGATGTCGTCGGAGGCACGGGCCTTCTTGGCCTTTTCCTTTTCTTCCGCCGCCTTGCGGTCGGCCTCGATCTTCTCGGGCGACTGGAACTGCGGCGCGGCCTTGGCCTCGGGGCCGGAATAGGTCGTTTCCAGATCGATGATCTCACGCAGCAGCGTCTCACCCTCATTGAGCTCGTCGCGCCAGATGATGATCGCCTGGAAGGTCAGCGGGCTCTCGCACAGGCCCGCGATCATAGTCTCGCGGCCGGCCTCGATGCGCTTGGCGATGGCGATTTCGCCCTCGCGCGACAAAAGCTCGACGGAACCCATCTCGCGCAGATACATGCGCACCGGATCGTCGGTGCGGTCGGTGGGCTCTTTCTTGCGCGTCGTGGCAACGGCCGTTCCGCCGGTCGTCGCGACTTCCGTTCCGGTGCTCTCGTTTTCGTTCGCCGCGGACGCCTCTTCGCTTTCCTCCTCCTCCTCGACGACATTGATGCCCATGTCGGAGAGCATCGACATCGTGTCCTCGATCTGCTCGGAGGTGACTTCCTCGGAAGGCAGGACGGCGTTGAGCGCATCCATTGTCACATAGCCGCGCTTCTTGGCGGCCTTGATCATTTTCTTGACAGCATTGTCGGAAAGGTCGAGAAGCGGTCCGTCGCCGGTTGTTTCGCGTTCGGCCTCGGCGTCCTCGTTTTCCTTGACTTTCGTTGCCATATAATCCGTCACTTTCCTTAGCACATCACATCGACCGGCCCGGCATCCGGCGGTGCCGAGCCGTTCCGACCGAATCGGCTTATGAACTGAGTACAGGTGTGATGCTTAATTCCTGATTAACCATGGATGGTGGCTGTGCCCGAAGCCGAAGCCATGACCGCCGCACCCGATCCGCTGTTTCCGCGCCAGTGCACAACTTTCCAATTCGCTTGACCAATTGAAATTTCTCGCCACTGTGGTGATTCCGTTAATTTCTCCGTCCGTCAAGCGCAGCCGGCCAAAAAACCCGATTTTTGGAGTAGATTCTCCAAAAATAGCGGTATTTGCCCAAACCTGTCGCCTTACCGGCGGAAATGCAAAACGCCAGCCCGGACACCTCCGCGCCCCGGAAACTGGAGTTGTGTGCGGCAGCTTCATCTGATTTCAGGAGCAGGCTCGCAGCGCCTGTCCGCATTCTGCCTGGAAAACTATTTAGGGGGCGCCCACCCCAATACAAGAGCACAAAAGGCTAATTTCCGGCAGCACCCTTGACCCGGCCCGACAGCACGCCGAACCCGTCGATAATCGCCTCCTGCTGCTCCAGGCGATTGTACTCGTTCTGCACCGATTGCAGGGAGCGCATGAGCTGCGGAACCACCGCCTCGTCGCCGGTCTCGGTGGCTTCCGCAAGGTCGCGTTCCAGCTCGATCTTCTCCAGCCTGAGCGCGCGCGAACGCCGGTAAAGTGCCAGCGCCTGCCGGAAGCCCTCGCGCGCGTCTTCAAGCGCCGCCTCACCCGTCGCCGTCCACAGGCGCGCATTTCTGACCTGCCGCTCCATCTGGCCGGTCAACGCCTCAAAACCCTCGGCGTGAAGCTGCGACAGCACCGTCCCGGCCTCCGGCGCCTCGCCTTCGGAACCGAAATCCATCAGCCGGCCAAGCAGCCGGTCGAGCAACTTATGTTCGAATTCCAGCGAGGAGACGTCGTCGAATTCGCTGGCAATCAGCGCCGGATGATTGATGAGGGTGAAGACGATGACACTGTCCCTGAGAGCCGGAACGGCCGAAAGGCCGCGGACCAGCGTCGAGCGGGCGAGCTGATTGGTCATGGCGTAGCGGCGCCCCGCCCTCGCGCCGCGCCGAGCGCTCTGCCTTGAGGGGTCGCGGCTGAACCCGCCGCGTGCATCGCGTGTGCCTGACGACCGCTGCCGGCTTTCA
This sequence comes from Hoeflea sp., assembly GCF_984452065.1. Classification (NCBI taxonomy): domain Bacteria; kingdom Pseudomonadati; phylum Pseudomonadota; class Alphaproteobacteria; order Hyphomicrobiales; family Rhizobiaceae; genus Hoeflea; species Hoeflea sp. The sequence goes on from NZ_CFHWAF010000099.1 coordinate 16,377, forward strand.
AAAAACGCGTTCAGACGCTCGCGCATATCCTGGATATAATGACGGCGCACGCTCTCATCGCCGATTGTCTCGGTGATGCGACGGAAGGCCGTCTCGAGCGCCGCCTTGCGTTCAGGCGTGTCGAAAACACCCGATGCGGTCTCGCGCATCCACACCATGTCGGCGAGCGGTCGCGCGGCCTTGAGGACGGCGTCGAAGGGCGCCCGCCCCTCGTCCCGAACGAGATCGTCGGGGTCCTTGCCGGCCGGCAGCACCGCAAAGCGCACCGAGCGTCCGGGCCGCAATCCGGCAAGCGCGATATCGACGGCGCGGTTGGCGGCCCGGGTTCCGGCCTCGTCGCCATCGAAGCACAGGACCGGCTCGGGCGTGATGCGCCACAGCAGCTCCAGTTGGTTGTCGGTGAGTGCTGTTCCAAGCGGGGCGACCGCATGTTCGATGCCCGCCTGGTGCAGGGCGATGACATCCATATAGCCTTCAACGGCGACGAGGGTTCCGGCACCCTCGGCGCCCTGCGTCCCACGCCGCGCCCGGGCGAAATTATAAAGCACCCGCCCCTTGTGGAAGAGCTCGGTCTCGTTGGAGTTCAGATATTTAGCCGGGATATCGGCCGACATCGCCCGGCCGCCAAAGGCGATCACCTTTTCCCTGGCGCTCAGGATCGGAAACATGATGCGGTCGCGAAAGCGGTCATAGGAGACGGCGATGTCGGGCCCGTGAACCACCAGGCCGCAGGCCTCGATCTGCTCCTTCTCGGCACCTTTCGACGCCAGATGCTCTTTCAGCGC
>NZ_CFHWAF010000100.1:0-17110 GCF_984452065.1 Hoeflea sp.
GCCGGTCGATAAAGCAATCCGCAAGCCTGTCGAACAGCCCGATGGCTTTGTCGGTCTCGCGCAGCAACAACGCCCCGGTGTCACAGGTGATCGCTCCGCCGTCGAAAGCGGCGATCACTTTACGCCCGTCGAAGCCTTCAAATTCGAATTGTTCACAGATACAGTGTGTGTGCATCGGACCCCGTTCTTGAACCTGGTAACTGTTTGTTGCGAAACAAGTTTCCCAGATTCCTGGGGCCGATGCACCCTTTATTTTGAGAGATTCGGGCTAGCTGGACGGCAGGACGACCTTGTCGATCACGTGGATCACGCCGTTGTCCGTCACAATGTCCGCGGACACCACATTGGCGTTGTCGACGGTGACGCCTGACGATGATTTTTCGACAGCAAGGGTTTTGTCGCCCTCCGTCTTCAGCGTCTTGACGTGAATGCGGCGTCCGGGCAGATCCGTAGACATCAGCTTGCGCGGCAGCACGTGATAGCTGAGAATGGCGACGAGCTGGTCCTTGTTCTCCGGCTTGAGCAGCGTTTCGACCGTGCCGTCCGGGAGCGCCGCGAACGCTTCGTCCGTCGGTGCGAACACCGTCAGGTTTTCGCCGGTTGCAAGCGCGTCTGCAAGACCGGCAGCCTTGGCGGCGGCGAGCAGCGTGTTGAAGCTGCCGGCGCTTTGCGCCGTTTCCACGATATTGCCCGCGCCGGCTGGTGCGGCGGCAAAAAGTCCCATTGCGACACAAGCCGCGATTATCGTTTTCTGCATGTTCATCTCCTCTGCAGGTAGACAGACAGTCGACTGCCGGAAAATCCGGTTTGCTAGCTGGCCCAATCTACGGCCCGGTGCCGGTTCCGGATCACAAAAATTTTGAATTTTGCCGTGCGCAACAAATTTTCTGGAAAATTTTTGCTGATCGTGATCCGATCGCGTATCGCCATCGTAAATAGTCCGGTTTAAAGCGAAGGCCGGGCCATGCTGAAAGTCTTGCAGATGGAAAAACCCACGGAAGATCCGGGACCTAAGGCGGATCAGGCACTACACGAAGTGCTCATTACCGATGTGGCAGTCCATCGAGACAAATCGGCATTTGAAACCCTGTTCATACGGTTCGGCCCTCGTATCAAGGGTATGATGCTCGGCTCCGGTGCCAGCGAAGATCTTGCGGAAGACCTGATGCAGGAAGTCATGTTGACGGTTTGGCGCAAGGCCGCGCTCTATGCGCCAGAGCGCGGCACAGTTTCGACGTGGATATTCACGATCGCGCGCAATGCGCGCATAGACAGGCTGAGGCGCCAACCGGTTCAGCCCTATATAGATGTCGAAACGGTGTCGATCGCATGCGACGCGCCGAGCGCGGAAGCGGAGATGATCTCCGGACAGCATGGTGAAATGGTCCGTGCTGCCATCGATCAACTCCCCGAGGAACAAAAGACGGTTATCGAAATGGCATTTATAAAGTTCATGCCTCAAAGCGAGATCGCGGAAAAGCTTGGGCTGCCGATCGGCACGGTGAAATCCCGCACCCGGCTTGCCTACAAGAAACTGAAAGACAACCTTGAGGAACTGAGATGAGCATACATCATCACCTGGATGATGCATCGCTGATGCGCTACGCGACCGGGGATCTCGACCCGGCATTTGCCGTTGTTGTGGCATCGCATCTCGCCATGTGCGACGAATGCCGTCATGCCGTGCGCCTGGCTGAAGCCGTTGGTGGAGACTATCTCGACCAAGCGCCTGTGGCGGCGCTTTCGAACGGATCTTTCGAACGTCTTTCCAGGATGATCGATGCGGACGGGGAAACCCAGGCCGCTCCGCCCGCGCCGGAACCAACGGCTGCGAATTCGGATGGCGATGTTCCGCTTCCGCTTCAGAACCTGCTCGGCGGCTCCTTGAACGATCTGCCGTGGCGGCGTGTCGTGCCCGGCGTTCAGAGGCATCGTATCGAGATGGCGGACACGAATGCCTCCCTGTTCCTGCTGAAGATCGGCCCGGGCCGGAAAATGCCCGAACACGGCCATGGCGGTACGGAAATGACGCTCATCCTTCGCGGAGCCTACAGCGACGCCATGGGCCGGTTCTGCAAGGGCGATATCGCCGATCTCGACGAGCATGTGGAACACCAGCCGGTGGTCGATTCGGACGAACCCTGCATCTGCCTGGTCGCGACCGAGGAGCCGACCCGGTTCAAGGGTATTGTCAGCCGCTTGATGCAGCCCCTGGTGGGTATCTGACCGCATCATGAGCGCGGGGCAAAAACGTCTGGGCAATGTCTGGATTGTCGGCGCGAGCTCGGGCATCGGCAAAAGCCTGGCGGAAAAATGCCTGCCATTGTCGGATAACATCGCTATCTCCGCCCGCTCCGCTGAAAAGCTTCAGCACATGGAAAGCGAGCACACCGGTTTCGCGGCCTTTCCGTTGGACGTATCGGATCGCGGCGCCGTCGCCGAAACGGTCGAAGCGATCGAAAAGCGTCTTGGCGGGGTCGACACGGCGGTGTTGTGCGCCGGCATCTGGTTTCCCATGAGGGCTGTCGATCTGGATACGGACCGGATGCGCGCGGCGATGCAGATCAACTATTTCGGAGCCGTCTACGCGGTCGAGGCGCTGCTGGCCGGCATGAAGGCGCGCGGCAGGGGCCACATCGTCATCGTCTCTTCGGTTGCCGGCTACCGCGGATTGCCGACGTCGGTCGCCTACGGGCCGACCAAGGCCGCGCTGACGAACTTTTCCGAGGCGCTTGCCGTCGAACTCGCCGAATTCGGAATTCAGGTGACGCTGGTCCAGCCCGGTTTCGTCGATACGCCGATGTCGAAGGTCAACCGGTTCCATATGCCGGGCCTGATGGATGTCGATGCGGCAGCGGACAGGCTTTTGTCCGGCATCCTGCGGCGCAAGAACGCGATCTTCTTCCCGCGGCTGTTCACCAGTGCCGTCAGGTTCACCAATTTCCTGCCCTACGGTCTCTATTACGCGCTGATCCGGCGGATGATGGGCCGTCGCCGGGACAGATAATCACCGCCTATGCTGCAAGCCGCCGCTGGCTGTGCCGGCGCGGAACGGTCACCGGCTCCTCCGGCGGAAGCGGCTTTTTGAAGAAGTGCAGCCGTTTTGACCAGAGCCTTGCCGCCTCATAGTGAATGCCGATCCACACCTTGAGCGTCATGGCGCCGTGGCGCAGGAAAAGCCCGGCAAGCGTCCGGTCGGACAAAGGCCGGCGCCGGCCGGAGAATTGGGCTGTGAGCAACGGCCCGTCCTCATCACTGTAAAGGATCGCGACAGTCGCCTTTTTGTCAGGCCGGCGCGTCTTGAACGCATAGCGCCCGCGCACCTCGTTGAACGGCGAGACATGCAGGACTTTTTCACAACTCTGCCGCACAATGTCCTCGTCCGTGTCGTCCACGGGTATGGCATAGGTGTGGCGTTCGCCGAACGTATTGCTGACCTCGTAGATCATCACGATTGTCCGGCCTTGTGCGTCGAGCCCGTAATAGACCGTCAGCGGATTGAACATGTAACCGAGGACGCGGGGGTAGCACAGCATCAGGAAGCGCGTTGCCGCATCCGATCCGAGGGCCTGGCGGGCAACGTCCCGCAGATGCCGCTTCAATACCTTGCCGTCGCCATGGTCGCGGTCGTGAACGGAAAAAATGTTGAACCGGTTGTGCGAAAACAGCCGCAGCCGTTTGCCGGCGTGCTCCAGCCGTTCGATATCAATCAGCAGGGAGAACACCGAATAGCGGAACGCGTGAGCCTTCGGACGCATGCGCCGATGCATCACCGTTCCGGCATAAATGGCTTCCGTTTCGGGCATTACTCGGCAACCTGCAGATATTCTTCAAATCCGGTCCGCCGCAGGTCGTAATCCGGATCGTTCGCCCACGGCCGGGCAAGACCGCCCAGCTTCTCGGCGACCGCCAGCCCGCTTGCGATCCCGTCCTCGTGGAAACCGTATCCCAGATAGCTGCCGCAATACCAGGTGCGGCGGTAACCCTGCAGCGTCGGCATGTTTTCCTGGGCGCGGAAGGCCTCGGCGGTAAAGACCGGATGATCGTAGGTCATCTCCTCGATAATCGCGTCCTGACGGATGTCCCGGATCGGATTGAGGGTGACGAACAGGTTCTCGCGCGTCGGCAGGGATTGCAGGCGGTTCATCCAGTAGCTGACGCACAGCTCGTCTCCCGCGTTGCGCCCCGCCTTGATGTAGTTCCAGCTCGACCACAGGCGGCTTCGTTTCGGCATCCATTGTTCGTCGCGATGCAGGACGGCCGTGTTCTCCTGATAGGGAAAAGCGCCCAGAAGGGCGTTTTCCGCACCGTCCGCATCCGCCAGCAGCCTCAGGGCCTGATCGGCGTGGGTCGCCATCACCACATGGTCGAAGAGCTGGGTCACGCCGTCCTTCATTGTGATGAGCACACGGTCCGGACGCCGCGAGATCGCCGCTATCTCCGCGCCGAGCACCGCATTGAACGACGCGTCGGCTGCCATTTTGTCGACATAGGTTCTGCTGCCGCCGACCACGGTATTCCACTCCGGCCGGTTCTTGAATTGCAGCAGCCCGTGATTGGCGTAGAAATCGATAAAGGCGCGGGCCGGAAAATCCAGCATCCGGTCCATGGAGGTGGACCAGATCGCCGCGCCCATCGGTACGATGTGATCCTCGATGAAGTCGCGGGAATAGTGCTCGCTCTCAAGGAAAGCGCCGAGCGACGTATCGGCATGATAAAGGCCGATGCGGCGTTTGGCGTTGCGGAAGAAGCGGTTGATCTCCTTCAGCATCATCCAGTGCTGCACGCTGGCGATATTGCGGCGCTGGCCGAAATATCCCGCGCCCGATCCGGCATATTCGTAGCGGCCGAAATCATGCGTCAGCGAAAAACTCATGACCGTCGTGGCGCAGGCGACGTCCAGGTGCCGGAAGAGCGCGCACAAATTGGGGTAGTTGGCGTTGTTGAAGACGATAAAGCCGGTATCGACCGGCACCGGTCCCTCGACCGTATCGACATCGACCGTTCGGGCATGCCCGCCCAGCGTGCCGGCGCGCTCGAACAGCGTGACATTATGGCCTTTGCTCAGTAGCCAGGCTGCGGAAAGTCCCGAGATTCCGCCGCCGATGACCGCAATGTTCAGTTTACGCAATAAAGCCTCCTGCCGTTAACGCACCCCGTCCTGTTTTCTTACGACAGCGCCGGGTTGCCGGATCACACCGCTGAGCGGAAATCGCGGCTCCCGAAAATGTGATCCGAACAGTGCAGGCGGGCGTAGAATAAGTCTAAACTTAAGCAATTGGATAACAATGCCCATTTTCCTGAAAGCCTATCTGGTCACGGCGGTGTTTTTTCTCGTCGTGGATTATGTGTGGCTGGCGCGCATTGCCGGCGGGTTCTACCGCACGCAGCTGGGTGCGCACATGCTCGACCAGCCCCGTCTCGGCGTCGCGGCGGTCTTCTATATTTTTTACGTTGCCGGCGTCGTTATCTTCGCGATTTTGCCGGCCATGAAGGAACAATCCGTCATGACTGCCTTGCTGCTCGGGGCGCTGCTCGGCGGTGTCGCTTACGGAACCTATGACGTCACCAATTACGCCACATTGCGGAACTGGCCGCTGGCCGTGCTTGTCGTGGACATCAGCTGGGGCATTGTCCTGACATCGGTGTCGGCCGCGGCGGGTTATATGATAACCAGAGCCCTGTGGGGCGGGTGACGACAGGCCCGCGCCGGTGTCAGGACGCCCGGCGCGGGTTGAGGCATCGCATGTGATTGCGGCCGAAAGGCCTTTAGGCGTCCGGAAAGCTGTAATCCCGGAACTGTTCGCGCAACACCGTCTTCTGGATCTTGCCGGTCGCGGTGTGCGGAATCTCGTCAACAAACGCAACATCGTCCGGCAGCCACCATTTGGCGACCTTCCCTTTCATGAAATCGAGAATGTCGTTCCTGCCGGGCGAGCATCCTTCCTTCGCCACGATCACCAGCAGCGGGCGCTCGTCCCATTTGGGATGGGCAATACCGATGACCGCGGCCTCGGCGACATCTTCATGGCTGACGGCAAGGTTTTCCAGTTCGATGGACGATATCCACTCGCCGCCCGATTTGATCACATCCTTGGCCCGGTCGGTGATCTCCATATAGCCGCAGGGATCGATATGGGCGACGTCGCCGGTGTCGAACCAGTTCTCCTCATCGAACTGCTCCGCGCCGCGTCCCTTGTAGTAGGAGGCCGAAACCGCCGGCCCGCGCACCTTGAGCCGGCCGAACGTCTTGCCGTCCCAGGCCAGGGGAGTGTCGTCGTCGTCCGTGACCTTCATTTCGACGGTAAAGGGTGGATGGCCCTGCTTGGCCTGCAGGTCGAGCTTATCCTCGCCTTCAAGGTGGGCGTATTCGGGTTTGATCGAACACAGCGTTCCGAGCGGGCTCATCTCGGTCATGCCCCAGGCATGGATGACATCGACCCCGTATTTGTCCTGGAATGCCTGGGTGATCGCACGCGGACATGCGGAGCCGCCGATCACCACATTCTCGAGGTCGGGCAGGCTGCCGCCGATTTTGTCCATATGCTGCAGCAGCATCAGCCAGACCGTCGGAACGGCGGCGGTCATCGTCACCCGTTCTTCCGTCAGTATCTGGTAGATCGATTCTCCGTCCATGCCCGCGCCCGGCATCACCATGCTCGCACCGACCATCGGACAGACAAAGGCCGTCGACCAGCCATTGGCGTGGAACAGCGGGACGACAGGCATCATGCGGTCACGCGATGCAAGGTTGAGCATGTCCGGCTGGGCGACCGCCAGCGCATGCAGAACGTTTGAGCGGTGTGAATAAACGACACCCTTGGGGTCGCCCGTTGTTCCCGAGGTGTAACACATGCCGGCGGCCGTTGTTTCCTCGAACTCACGCCATGCGAAATCCGCGTCCGCCTCGCCGATCCAGTCTTCATAGGCGACCGCATTGGCGATCCGGGTGTCCGGCATATGGGCGCCATCCGTCAGCACGATGACCTTTTCAAGGCCGGGCACCTTGTCGGCGATGGCCTCGACAACCGGCAGGAACGTCAGATCGACGAACAGCAGCCGGTCTTCGGCATCGTTCATGATCCAGGCGATCTGCTCCGGAAAAAGTCTTGGATTGAGCGTGTGGTAGACGGCGCCGAGGCCCAGAATGCCGTACCACGCCTCCAGGTGACGCCACGTGTTCCAGGCCATGGTCGCGACGCGGTCGCCGAAACCGATGCCGTCCCGTTCGAGGCGCCTGGCGACCCGCCGGGCGTTTTCACGGATATTGCGGTAGTTGGTTCGGTGTATCGGGCCCTCGACCGACCGCGAGACAACTTCCCGGTCGCCGTGATAGGTCGCTGCGTGATCGATGACCTTGTGGCAAAGCAGCGGCCAATCCTGCATCAAGCCCTTCATACTCGTCTCCTCCTCAAAAGCCTGTTCCCTTTTTGGTCAGACTAAGACCTGGCGCAGCCGCCCGTAAAGGCGAAAAAAGTGCAATATGTCGCGGGGCGCCGGGGCGGTGTCGGGCAGACAAATGGCTTGCCACTCAAGCGCCTGCTTGCTAAGGCGTGCGCGCACGAAGGGCGCAATGTCGGCGGAGCTTCTGCGCGGCCGCGCCGTCGCCGGCAAATGCCTGATCCCGGCCGGCTCTTACCCGTGAACGGGCATCGTCAAACCAAGGCAAACCCATGATATCGATCGTCATTCCCTGCAAGAACGAGGCCGAGAATATTCCGCCCTTGCTGGACGAGATCGCGCAACATCTGAACGGCAGGGACATCGAGGTCATCGTGGTCAATGACGGCTCCACGGACAACACCGCGGAGGTTTTGTCGGGCGAGGCCGCCAAACGCGCCTTTACGATGCGCCATCTGCGGCACGAGGCCTCCGTGGGCCAGAGCCTGTCGCTGCGAAGCGGCGTTCTTGCCGCCGCCGGCGAGGTGGTCGCCACCATCGACGGCGACGGCCAGAACGACCCGAAATATATCGGGCCGCTTGTCGACAAACTCCTGGAAGGCGGTCCGCAAATCGGCATTGCCTGCGGCCAGCGCATCAAGCGCAAGGACACGAAGCTCAAGCAACTGTCGTCGCGTTTCGCCAACTGGCTGCGCGGATCGATCCTGAACGACAGGACGCGCGATACCGGCTGCGGTCTGAAGGCCGTTCACACGGATATCTTCCGGCGTCTTCCGTTTTTCAACGGCACGCACCGCTTCCTGCCGGCCCTGGTGATCCAAGAGGGCTACGATGTCGTCGCGATCGACGTGCTTGACCGTCCGCGCCGCTTCGGCACATCGAATTACGGCATCCTCGATCGCGGACTGCGCGGCGCCCTGGACCTGTTCGGCGTATGGTGGCTGAAACGCCGCCGTCACAAGATGCCCGTTGTTGAGGAAATCCGTTATGACTGAGCTTTTTGCGTCCCTGATCGACTGGTTCGACGCGGTTTTCGTCCAGCAGTTCGATACCTGGATCCTGATCGGATTCCTGGCTCAGGCTTGCTTTACGATGCGATTCGTTGTCCAGTGGATCGCATCCGAACGCGCCAAACGCTCTGTTGTACCCGTCGCTTTCTGGTTTTTTTCGCTGTTTGGCGGCGGCATGCTATTCATTTATGCGATACAGCGTCAGGATCCGGTGTTTATCGCCGGTCAGGGCATGGGGCTCATCATCTACATTCGCAATCTCTGGCTGATTGCCAATGAACGCAAAGCCGTCATGGCACAGACGGATTGAATGACGGGATCAGGGGGCGAGAGCACAGCGCATTGAAACAATTGAGGCAGGACAATCGGCTTATGGGGCTGGGAGCGGCAGCCGGTCAGGGCACGGGTGTTCTGACCTATGTTGTCCTCTTCCTGCTCGGCCTTGCCGTTCTCATGCCCGGCATTACCCAGCTTCCGCCGATCGATCGTGACGAGGCCCGCTACATCCAGGCGACCAAGCAGATGGTCGAAACCGGCGACTATATGGACATCCGGTTTCAGACCGAGCCGCGTTACAAGAAACCGGTCGGCGTCTACTGGCTCCAGTCGCTGACCGTCGGCCTGACCGGCGCGGGCGCCGATGCTCCCATCGCCGCCTACCGCATGGTCTCGGTTGTCGCGGTGTCGCTCGCCATCGTGGCGCTCTACTGGATCGGTCTGCATCTCTTCGGCCATGCGGCGGGCCTCATCGCCGCCCTCATGCTCGCCGGCATGTTCGGGGCCGGATTTGAAGGGCGTCTGGCCAAGACCGATTCGGTGCTGCTGCTGCTGTGCATCGTCGCGCAGGGCTGCCTGGCCCGAATCTATGTCGCCAGCCGTGAGGGTGAGAAGGCACCGGGCGCGCTGGCGTGGGGGTTCTGGATCGCGCAGGGCGCGGCCATCCTGGTCAAAGGGCCGATCGCGCCGCTGCTGAGTGCACTGACCATCGCATTCATCACGATATTCGACCGCCAGCGCGGCCGCGCCTGGCTGTCCGAGTTGAAGCCGCTTCGCGGCGTTGCGGTCTCCCTGCTTATTGCACTGCCCTGGCTGGTGCTCATCACCTGGAAGTCGGGCTGGGCGTTCTGGTACGAGGCCGTCGGCCGCGACATGCTGGGCAAGATCACCAGCGGTCAGGAATCGCACGGCGCGCCGCCCGGATATTACATCATCACCTATTCGCTGTTCATCTGGCCGTTCGGCCTGATCGCCGTCATCGGCGGCACCCATGCGCTCAGGCGCATGTTCACTGACCCGCGGATGATGTTCTGCGTCGCCTGGTATCTGCCGCTCTGGCTGTTTTTCGAACTCGTGCCCACAAAGCTGCCACACTATATCCTGCCGTCCTATCCGGCGATCCTGCTGCTTGGCGGATGGTTCCTCGGCCTTGCCGCCAGCGAAGCGCCGAAGCCGCTTTTGTGGCAGCGCATCCTGCACGGCTTTACCGGATTCGGCGTGATCGTCGTAACCATCGCGTTTGCCTCGCTTGCGGTGATCGTTCCGATCTATATCGGCAGCAGTTTCTCCTTCTGGAGCATTCCGGTGGTGCTGCTCCTGCTCATGGCCTGCTGGTTCGGTCTCGGCTTCGGGCTTGAGCTTGCGCCCGTCAGACGCGTTCTGGTGGCGACACTGGCCGCGACGACGGCCTACGGTCTCGGCTTCTCCGCCATCCTTCCGAGGGTGGATGAAATGTGGCTGAGCCGGCAGATTGTCGAGCGTTTCGAGGCGGAGAAAGCCTGCACCGATTCCGTGCTTGCCTCCGTGACCTATCACGAGCCGAGCCTGGTGTTCCTCGCCGGCACCGACACGGTCCTTGCCGGGCCCGACAGCGCCGCACGCCATCTGATCAACAATCCGCAATGCGCCATGGCCGCCGTGCCGGAAGAGGACGCGCCGGCCTTTCTGGCGGCGATCAGCGCCGGTGGCGCCCGCGCCGAGGGCGGTGAGGCGATTTCCGGTTTCAACTATTCAAAGGGCCACAGGCGATCGGTGAAGCTTTACCGCATCGCCGGACAATAGCGCTCCCCTCAAATCACTCGGCTTGCTGACCCGTTGTCACAATCCCTTTGCCGCGGCCTGCTATCGCACGGCGCGGCGCATGACGGTTGGCGGCGGCAAGCCGGCGGGAACGCCTGTCTTGTGCCGCAAACCTACTCAGTAGTATGTTGAACCTCCGTTCCGTGGACGGCCAACCAAAACAGATACAGGGATCGCATCATGAAACACGCATTGGGGACCGCAGTCCTGACCGGGCTGCTCTGCACGGCGGCGCTCGCCGACGACAACCGTGTGGATCTTGTCCGTCCGGACGCGCCGGAACTCACCGCCCATGGCGACAGCCCGATCGGCGTGCGCACCGTCGAGGTGACGCATGCCGGCCAGATCGACATTCTCAAGGTCGAGGACGGCAAGGATCTGCCGCGCTACGACCGGCCGCTGACGCTGGAAGTCTGGTATCCGGCGGCTGCCGGCACGGGGTCCGCAGGCACCTATGAAGGCGTCCTTCTGCGTGACGGCGTGACCAAGGTCGACCTCAAGGGCCGCGCCGTGCGCGATGCCGAACCCGCCAGGGCCGACAGCGGCTATCCGCTGATCGTCGTGTCGCACGGCTATCCCGGCAACCGGTTCCTGATGAGTCATCTGGGAGAGAACCTGGCAACGAAGGGCTATGTGGTCGTTTCCATCGATCACACCGAGAGCACCTATGACAATAGGGCCGCTTTCGGCTCGACGCTCGTCAACCGGTCGATCGACCAGACCTTTGTGGTCGACACGATCGACATGATGTCGAAACAGGACGGCAACTTCCTCAACGGGCTTGTCGACGCCTCCAATACCGGCCTGGTCGGCTATTCGATGGGCGGCTATGGAGCCGTGATCACCGCCGGCGGCGGCGTGACACAGGCAAGCACCGAATATTCGTGGGGCGCGCCGGCCGGCACGCTCGGCGTCCACCTTGCCGGCAGCGACAGCCATGAGGCGCTGATCGATCCGCGCATCAAGGCGGCGGTCGCCATCGCGCCCTGGGGCATGAACACCGGTTTCTGGGACGCGGAAGGCCTGTCGGGCGTGCGCATCCCGATGTTCTTCATCTCCGGCAGCGACGACGACGTATCGGGCTATGAAAACGGCACCAAGGCAATCTTCGATCTCAGCACCAACACGGACCGCTATCTCCTGACCTTCGAATATGCCAACCACAATGCCGGCGCGCCGATCCCCGCGCCGAGCGAAGCCTGGCAGCCGTCCGAACATCTCGACTTCATCCCCTTCGACCACTATGCCGATGCCGTCTGGGACAATGTGCGCATGAACAATATCACCCAGCACTTCGTCACCGCCTTCTTCGGCCAGTATCTGAAGAATGACGGCGAGATGGAGCCCTATCTCAATCTGGTGGAGAAGTCCGGAGACGGCGTCTACGCGGTTGAGGAGGACGGAACCCTCAAGCCCGAGCACACTTACTGGAAAGGCTTCCCGAACCGCACCGCCAAGGGCCTGTCGCTCATGCACAAGCCGAAGGGCACATAGACTTTCTTCGCAAAGACGAGAGGCCGCCGCAGCTCCGGCGGCCGCTTTTACTTGACCATCAGGATCCAGGTTTCGCCCGGACCGTCCCAGCCGTCTTTGATCTTCGGCCGGCTCGCATGCCGGCGGTAGCCGAGACGCTCATAAAGCCGCATGGCATCGCGGTTTGAATCCGAGACGATCAGGCTCATCGTGGCACTTTCGTTCAAGCCTTCGGCCTGTTCGAGCAGCCTGCTGCCTATGCCTTTTCCGCGGTGTTCGGGATAGACCGCCAAGACGTTGACATAGTGCGAGCCGACGACCATGTCCTCCAGTTCGATCAGCGGGCGGAACACCGGCTGCGCGCCGGCATAGTCTTCCGGGCTCGTTGGCGCGTCGATCCTGTAGCTCGACACGCACCCGGCCACCTTGCCGCCGACTTCCGCCACCAGCGATTTGGTGTAGGAGAAGCCGGACGTCTCGCCGGCTGCGCGGCGGATGCCGATCACCCAGGGGGCGACGTCCTCCCCCAAATCCGCGGCCAGCATCTGCCAGTGATAATAGGCAAGACCCTCGCCGGCATGGTTGACCAGTTTCGCAAGATGACGGGCATCCTCATAGGTTGCCGGTCTCGACGCGTATGGTGTGTTTAACACGATGAACTCCATTCAATGCGGTGTCACGCCGCGGCCTGGTGACGACAGCAATAGCCGATGGCGCGCGCAAGTCTGTGGCATGCGCCACAACATCCACCGGGAACCGGATGAGATCCCGGTACCGGTCGGCGAGTTCCAACGGACCGCCAGCGTCGGGCGTGCCGCAATTGTCCGGCTTCGCATCGCCTGCGCGCGCCACGCCGCACTTTCCAATTGCCCTTGAGGCGCGGATCGGTTATCCACGTTTCCGCACGACAGTGCCTCGGCACCCGTAGCTCAGCTGGATAGAGCGCCGCCCTCCGAAGGCGGATGTCAAGTCCGGCGAGGTTTGAAGGTGCTGGAAGAAAGAAGTGACTAAACAACGGCTTGGGCGAATGTCGGGTTCGCTCTTCAAGAGGCCGAAAAACTCGCGTAAGCATGGCGTAAGCATCTCGCGAACGGTATGCACCCGTAGCTCAGCTGGATAGAGCGCCGCCCTCCGAAGGCGGAGGCCAGAGGTTCGAATCCTCTCGGGTGCGCCATTTCTCTCAATAAATCAATATCTTAGAAATAAGCACTTCGGAGCCTTGCTGCTTACGTGGTGCTTACGCGGCGATCTTGCGTAAGCAAACAGGTCCTCTGGGCGTGCCGAAGCGATATCGCCAGCCAAGTCGGTTGGTTCTTCCGGAAGTTCGAATCTCACGTGCCCCACCACTTGCGAAACGGTTCGCTGCTCTGCGAGTGAGTACGCCTTGATGCGAGATGAGCGCCGAAGGTTCGACTACCAGTCGGCGGGTCACGCGCGACAAAAACACGAACTATTCTTTCGCCATCGCACTCCGATAGCGTAGCTGCTTGATGCGCTGTAATGATCAGTTCTGCGAAGCAGTACGCAAGCTCACTACTCGGGCACATACTGAGTTCGTAAGCAGTCCCAGTGCCTACTGCGCACGACTGCTTTGAGCTCACTTTGTCGAATGCTGCGCAAAGCACGAGCGGCAGCAATGCGCAGGAATCAGCCAAATGGATTTTCGCTACTCACCGGCGACCAAGTGCTCCACATCAAACCCTAACAAGCGGATACCTCGAATAGAGCGATTATTGAACGAAGGACGTTTGGCGTCTCCCCAGCCTAGCAATTCCATGACACACGCTTCACCGAAGCCGTTGAGCTTATAGCTGCCATATACGCAGTCATAAGCACGCTCAATCGCATCGCCGGAGCCTGCCAGAAGATAGCGAACGGTTCGCACTACGGCCTCGAGCGTGTTTTTCTTCTGGAAGTCGATGCGCAGCCGTTCGAGGCCGGACAGGTTCTCCCCGATATCCTTGGAAACAAAGCGCAAGCGTTCGAGAAAGGCGTGGCAGCCCGTGAGGTGTCGGAACAGTTCGTCGAAATTCAATCGGACCAACTCATTCGGATCACAGAGGTAAGCCCGGATGTTTGCGATGTTCTCGATCTCTGCCGATGCGTGATACATGTCGCCTTTCACGGTATCGTCTGTGGACTGCCAGACCTGCACATATTCGGCTATCCGCGCGGCCCGGTCCTTCGAGTCACTGAGCAACGATGTCTCGCGCCAACCATCGCCGCTGCCTTGTGTTAGACGCAGCCATCCGAGGAACCTTCCCATTTCGATCTGGGGATCCTGACCGGCATATTCTGGCCGCCCAAAGCCGTGCTGTTGCGCGACTTCGAGGATTTCATGGTGCGCAGGCACCAGAATTTCATCATATTTTCTGCGAAACCCTTGGATGAAAGCGCGCTCTTTCGATTTCTTTTCACTGCCAACGACGATGCTTTTAGGGGCGGCAGGCTTTACGAATTTGTGGATGAACTTCTCGAAGGCGTCCTCATCCTGCGGCTTCTCTTTGGATTTGAACGCCTTTTCGTATTCGCGGAGCACTTCTTCGTTCAAAACGTCTGCGTCATTCCACAACTCGTCAAAAAGGCCGGGCAGCGCGTAGAAGGCCTCATCGCGATCCTGCTGCAATAGGACAGAAAGTTCCCGATTTGCTTTCAGACCGCTATCAGTGAGGTTGGCGGACCCAACGAGCGCGATATCGTCGATAATATAGAGCTTCGTGTGAAATTTGGCGTCTGTGAAATAGCGGGTTTTGACTCGGGGATTCTCAAGGGCCTGCCGTAGTGCCTCTGGCGTTGTGATCGGCGAAAACCGGACGATCAACCGGACATCACATCCTTTGTCGGTCAGAGCCTTGATGGGGCCATTTGTCGTGAAGAACGGCGCAGCCAGCAGCCCCGATCTGGGGTGCGGTCCTGCGTTCATAAAGAAATTGATGGTGAAACCCGTTGCGCCCGTGTTTGCGTATAATTCTGAAAGCGCCATTGCAGAACCTACCTCCGTAAATGTGAAATGTTGCTGCCCGTCATTGCCTGCTGTGGCGCGAACGGCAATTTCGTCCGCAAAAGCTGTCACCCAACCCGCGTAGTAAAACATCGCATAATCGGCTGCGAATGGCGGGCCGTGCGCGATGAAAATGCGAACTACTCTTTCGCCATAGCGCTACGCTAGAGTAGTCCGAAGTATGAGAAAACGGAGCGCGCTGCCTTGGCCAACCGAAGTCAGACCAAATGGGCGCTTCAGGCAGCTCTGCTTCGCCCCATCCGACCTTAATGACGGCGATTTGCGAAGCAAAATTGCAGGGTCAGCATACCATCCTAAACATCTGGGCCACCACAAAAGCTGCGAAGGCCCGAGGCGAATCTTTATCTCGAACGTAGTAAATCTACCAAGCAATGGAAACGAACCCCGACCTCGAAGATCTAAATAAACGCTGCGAGCGCAGTATCACAAAAGTGAGCGACGCTCAGGCGCTTACACACATCGGAGAGCTGATTGACTACGCTTTCGATGCCTCCTTTGAGCGCGGTGCAAAGCGCGCACTTTATCTGCTCGATGAACTCGCCAAACGAACGCTCAGCGACAAAGACAGTGCACTAGTTGAATATTTTCGGGCAAATGCCTGGGCCGCACTGTCACATATGGCGAAAACCCGGCGATCTTGGTCTTGGGAGTTGCCCGAACATCAGGAAGAATTGTTAGCGCTCTCGCGTGCCGGAACCCATCCCGGCTTCGCCAGTCTCGAAAAGCTCCGTCGCTGCCAGATCCTTACAAACCACGCGAACCTGCTGAATTTGGTCGGCCGTTCCATCGATGCGATCGCTGGATGGGATGCAGCACTGAAGATTATCCCTGAATTCGCAATGGCGCGAGGCAATCGTGGGTACGGGCTCAAGACCCTAGCCGGAATGATTGTTGATGATCGCGAACGAGCGATTCTTGCCTTGCACGCCTATGACGCGTTCCGCTCTGCGACGGATGACGATGCAATATACGAATGCGTCGATGCAGGGCCGGCGATGACGTTCTTCGCTGACCAAGCATTCGAGTTGGAAGAAGCTGTCGATATCGAAGCCGTCCGCGCATTGCAGCACCTCGATCAGGGCGAAGAAGGTCGTTCGAAGACAGAGCGTGCTTACCGCACGTGGTGCCTCGAACACCGGCTTTTCCTGTGTCCCTTGAACAATCTTGGCCTACACTTGGCCGCCGCTATCGACGATTTGATGCTTCCGCCCCTTACCGAGAGTTTCAATGACCGACCCGATGGATATTTACCTCCGCCTATCATCGGCTTTTTCAATCAGATGAAGCAGGAGTACGCGTCGGCGCGCTTTACGCTGTTCGAAGGGATGAGCAGCACGCGGTTTCATTTTTCAGATCGGGGCGTCGCGCTCACTGACACCCTCGATTATCCCCTGTATTCGCTTGCCAGCGAGCGTGTCCGCATGGCATTTCGCATCGCTTATTCTCTTCTCGACAAGGTCGCCTTCCTTGTCGACCGTTATTGGCGACTAGGTAAGACCCCGGACCGGATCACCTTCAAGAATGTGTGGATGGTCGAGAAAAAGGCCCGCTTGTTACCGCAACTCGAAAAGCTCGATAACTTGCCCCTACGGGGCCTGTTCTGGCTATCGAAGGAACTGTTCGACAGCCAGCTCAAACAGACAACAGCGGCCGATGCGCGCGAGCTGCATACTATCCGCAATGCACTCGAGCACACCTATCTTCATGTGAGCGAGGGTTGGGCCAAACCGTTTACGATCACAGGAGTTAACAGCAACGGGTTTGGCATCGCGATCGGCAGCGACGAGTTGGAAGCCAAGGCGATCCGTGTAATGCAGATGGCACGATCCGCTCTGTTCTACGTGTCCTTTGCGATCGGCGTCGAAGAACGAAAGAAGCAGCTTCAAAACCCTCGCCAACTTGTTGGCTCAATACCGCTCTATGAGCTTGAGGAAAGGCGGAAGCGGCGCGATCCAATCTAGTAATTCGCTCACCAATTGCCCCGCACCAAACAGTGGTACGGCAGAGACAAGCTGTAGCGTAGAAGATCGTACAAAGACTTGCAGACGGCGGTGGCGGGCCATGCGCGATAAAAATGATGGGGTGGACGGCTCCTGCACCCTTCGACATTGGCGGTTCATGATGGCCG
>NZ_CFHWAF010000101.1:0-16896 GCF_984452065.1 Hoeflea sp.
CACCGTTTCCGGCGCCACCAGGGACACGCCGGCCATCATCAGATCGTGCCGCTTGCGCGCCTGCCAGATGGCTTCGACGCGGGCCAGGCCGGCCCGCGTGTCGACGCCGAGGATCTCTTCCACGTCCGCTTCGATGGCGACCACGCTGCCGCCGCGCGCACGCGCAATGCCGACAATATCGGTGAGGTAATACTCGCCCTTTGCGTTGTCGTTGCCGATCGAATCGATCAGATCGAGTGCAAGGCGTCCGGAGATTGCCATCATGCCGCCATTGCAGAAGGTGATTTCCAACTCCTCGGCGGAGGCATCGCGATGCTCGCGAATGGCGCAAAGCTGGCCGTTCTCCTCGATCAGCCGGCCGTACCCCTCGGGATTGCCGGTTCTGAAGCCGATCACGACGACATCGGCGCCGCCGGCGAGCGCTTGGCGTGCCTTGAGCAGCGTTTGCGACGTCACAAGAGGCGTGTCGCCGAAAATGACGAGCAGATCGTCGTAACCCTTTGCGATATCGTCGCGCGCGGCCAGCACCGCGTGGGCCGTGCCGAGGCGTTCGGTCTGCATTCTCGTGGTGGCGGGAACTTTGGGCCCGGCCGCTTCGGCGACCGCGTCGGCATCCCGGCCGACCACCACCGCAAGCGCATCGACGGCGGCATCCCGCGCGGCATTCACCACATGCGCGATCATCGGCAGATTGCCGACGGGGTGCAGCACCTTCGATCGGGAAGACTTCATCCGCGTGCCGTCTCCGGCCGCCAGCACCACTGCCAGACAGCTGCGCGTCATAGCATTCTCCATTCCTTTACCGCCCCACACCATACAGGCGACGTCTAAAGAAATTGTGGTGTGAGGGAAAGCCTTCCCGAGGCCGACCCGGCCGGTCAGCCGATATTGGCGAATGCGGGAAAGGTCTCAAGCAGCCAGAATGCCATGCGCTGCATGCCGCCGGTCAGGAACAGAATGCCGGTCAGGACCAGCAAACCGCCCATCGCCTTTTCGACCAGACCCAGATGGTGGCGGAAGCGGGAGAGGAAACGCATGAACATGCCGGAAAATCCCGCCGCGATCCAGAACGGCACGGCAAGGCCCAGCGAATAGGCCGCAAGCAGAACCGCCCCGTCTCCAACGGTGTCGCGCGCGCCTGCAACGCCCAAAATCGCACCGAGAACCGGACCAATGCACGGTGTCCAGCCGAAGGCGAAGGCAAGCCCCATAATATAGGCGCCGGTCACCGTTGCCGGTGTTCCGCCAACCTGAAACCGCGCCTCGCGCGCCAGGATGCCGATGCGAAACACGCCGAGGAAATGAAGCCCCATGATGATGATCACGACACCGGCGATCTGCGCCAGCACGTCCATGTGGGCGCGCAAAAGCCCGCCGATGCTGGATGCACCCGCCCCCAGGGCAACGAAGACTGTGGAGAAGCCGAGCGTAAAGAAAAACGAGGCGAGCAGGATGGAGCGCCGGGCAACCGCATCGCTTTTGTTTTCCGCCTGAAAATCCTCCACGCTGACGCCGGCCATGTAGCAAAGATAGGGCGGCACCAGCGGCAGGACGCAAGGGGAAAGGAACGACAATCCGCCGGCAAGTATCGCGGCAAGAAGTGATATGTCGGCGATGCTCAAGGTCAAATCCGCTTTGTGTTTGTCATCTTAATAGGACGGCGGGCGATCACGCGCCAGTCACCTTTTCGCGTGGCGTGATGAAATGCCGCAAAGGGCAAATTTTGATGTATTTTTGCTGTTGACCCGATCAGGTCACATGCATATGTTCCGCGCAATTCTTGAGCCCGGCTACCGGGACTTCGGGAGCCGATAGCTCAGCTGGTAGAGCAACTGACTTTTAATCAGTAGGTCCAGGGTTCGAGCCCCTGTCGGCTCACCAATAAAATCATGTCCGTTCCGGAGACATGGGTAACACTTTAGGCCTGAATGGGTTCTTGAGTGGTTCCAGTCTGCATGATGATTACCCGGCCGCCGGGCTATTTCACGCGCGTCCAGTCCTGAGAGCGGCAGATCGGACCCTTGCAGCCGGAAACGACCAGCTTGTCGCCCTTGAGCGCCAGCTTGCCATTGGCCGTTATATTGTTTTCCGGCGACCATATCTTGCCGCCGTCCCACGTACCCGACCCGTCCGATTTCATGTCCCATATCATCTGCCTGCCGACATCCTTGAAGTCGGTGGCAGGCTTGTGGTCGGATGTGAATGCACCGTCTATGATGCCGCACATATTGGCGCCACACGGCTCGATCCTGACCTTGAGATAGGCGCCGTTTCCTGCCGGCTGCGTTTGCCACAAACCGGTGATATCGGCCGCGCCGGCGGCGTTTGCCGACAGCACGATCAGTACCGTTGATACTGCAAGGCGTTTCATGATGCGCGTTCTCCTTGCTCCGGGATTGCCGAGTCGGAATACTATGCAATGGGTTCCATTTCATGGCAGATTTAAAGGCAACGGCGCATTTCACGGCCATGACCAACGGACAACTGCCGTCTGTGACGATGGAATGCCCGCTATCATTGACCAGGAAATATTGATGCACGTTGATGCGTGCCGGAATATCTGAGAGGAATACGATGGGCCCCAACCCGAAACAGACCGGGTCCGGCGCACTGCCAAAAGTCTTTCACACGCGCGACGACCGCAGTCCGTGGCGGCAGCGTTTCGAGCATATTCATCATGTCCTCCGAAAACGCATTACCACGCTGGAATACGAACCGGGCGTGCGGCTGGATGTCGATGAACTCAGCGAGGAATTCGGCGTCAGCAGGACGCCGGTGCGCAATGTTCTCAAACATATGGACCATGAAGGCCTGGTGAAAACCCGCCACGGCGTCGGCACCATCGTTGCGCCGCTCGAGCTTGAGATCATGCTTCAAGCCGTTCAGCTTCGCGTGGAAATCGCTCCTCTTATCGGAACGCTGCAACCCAAACCGATTGACTCTTGCATGATCGAGGCAATGAGCAAGACGCTGGCAGGCTATCACGATTTGCTCGGTCAATCGGATCCGGGCGTGTTCGCCGACGCCGACATGCAATGCCACGCGTCGATCTGCAGGATGATCGGCAACAGCCTGTTGCTGAAAACCTATGACGAGCTTTACTTTCGAACCGCCCGGCTCTGGTTTTACCGCTTGCCCAGCCGGAACTGGGATGAGGAAGTCGGGATCTTCGTCAAAGACATCGAACTGATCCACCGGCTCATGGAATGCAACGACCCGAAGGGTGTCGGCTTCGCCGTGCGCAATGCGATCCAGAACGCTTTCGCCCGCAGTGAAATCCGGTTGGACGAACGCGGCTAACGGTCGGGCGTGACGGAGCCCGAGAGGCCGACAATGAATTCCGACACCCGGTCCGGTCCGTACCGGGCGATCCGGATCAACTGGTCGAAATGGCCGGCCAGCGCCCTGATGTGGTCGACCGAATTGACCACAAGATACATGTTGCCGAGATAGACGGCGGCGCGCAGCGGTCCGAACAGCGTGTAAGGCGCCGCATAACTCTCCCGCCCGTCGTAAAGAAACAGCCGGAAGGTTGGATAGAGCTCGGTAATCAGCGCGACCATATGGTCCAGCTGCTCGCGCCTGATGTCGGCCGGCAGCCCGCGCCACACGCCCTGGCCCTTGGCGAACTGCTCCAGCCTTTGCAGCGGCATGCATACTTCCATGTCCGTTTCCGGCCGCCGCGAATAGGTCAGCTGGTCCTTGGCCAGCTGATCCCTGACCCCGCGATCATCGCGGCCGTGTGTATTGAACTCGAAACTGCGCACCGTTTCGGTTCGCAGCAGATCCGGGAGCGCGCTCGGAACATAGCGGATCTTGTAGCCCATCGCCTCACGGTGCCAGTCGGCGATCATCCGGCTGCCGGTGTCGTCGGTCACCCGCTCGATCTCGAGCATCGGGGCGGTCTCTTCGCCAAACGTATCGACGGCGATCAGCCCCATGAGCCAGTCAAGGGAAACACCGCAGGTCCTGGCGATGGCGCAGAGCGTTTCGGCTCTGGGAAGGCGTGTCGAACCGGGCGCCAGAAACTGGCTGAGCGCCGAGCGATCTATGCCGATACTCTTGGAGAAACGGCTTAGATTAAAGCCCTTCTGGGCGATCAGCAGCGCCATACGGTCACGAAAAATCTCGGCCACATCGCGCTTATCTGTGCGTTCTGTCTCCATTTGTTGTGTAATATCCCGATTTTTCATTAATTTCCATAATTCACATAATCAGATACGTATTCTCTTTTTATTTCGCATATTGCCACATTGTCTACCCTTTATCCCTTGCGCCATAGTGATTGCGTATTTTGGGGACAAAGGAATGATTCTGAAGGACAAAACGGAGTGGCGGACGGCCGCTCTGATCATATTCTGCTACCTGTTGTGGATCGCGCTGCTTATCGGCCTTTCCGCCTATTCCGCCATCGCCGCCGCCATTCTTCTGATTCCGGTGATCACTCTTCACTCTTCACTCCAGCATGAATGCCTGCACGGCCACCCGACACGGTTTCAATGGCTCAACGATGCCATCATGGTTTTGCCTGTCGGCCTTTACATACCGTATATGCGCTTCAAGGATCTGCATCTTGAGCACCATCTGAATGCGCGGATTTGCGACCCCTATGACGATCCGGAAAGCTGGTATGTGTCGCAGTCTTTCTGGCAGCGCCTGCCCGCGCCCGTCAAAGCCGTGTTTCAGATCAACAACACGCTTGCCGGCAGAATGCTGCTCGGACCGGCGATCAGCCTGATACGGCTGGCAATCTCCGACACGCAGGCAGTTGTTTCGGGCGATCGCCGTGTCATGGCGGCTTGGACAGTCCATCTGGTTCTGGTGGTGCCTGTCATCGCCGCCGTGATGATCTGGTCACCTCTTTCACTCTGGTCCTATGCCGCGTGCGCTTATGGCGGCCTGTCGCTGTTGATGGTGCGCACCTATCTGGAGCACCAGGCCGAAGAGAGCCTTCGCGGCCGCTCCGTCATCATCGAAGACAGGGGGCCGTTCAGCGTCCTGTTCCTGAACAACAACCTGCATGCCGTGCATCACGCATATCCGGCGGTTGCCTGGCATCAGTTGCCTTCGCTCTATCGCCGCAATCGCGCCCGGTTTCTTGCCATGAACAAGGGATATCTCTTCAACAGTTACGCCGAGATATTCATGCGCTTTGCTTTCCGCCGCAAGGAAAAGGTGGTTTATCCGCTCGATTGCGGCCCGCCACAATGAGCGCGGGCGATGCCTGCGTCGCCAGCCTGCCAATGTATGACTGGCCGGAGGTCAAACAGGCAAACGATGCTCTTTGGGTGTGCTTGAGGGACAGTCTTCGCACCTTTGGCTTTCCGGCGCCGGATGATTTGTGCCGAAAAGGAGATGCCTGCCATTGGACCGATCCCGGCCTTGTCCTCGGGCAGACCTGCGGCCTGCCTTTTACGAACAGGCTCCGGCAACATGTCAGCATCGTCGGAACGCCGGCCTATGACATCGATTGCGGTGCCGGCTGCTATTACAGCGTCATAGTCGTGCACCGGGCCAACGAAGCGCATGACCTTGCCGATCTTCGTGGCACCAGGGTCGCCTATAACAGCGAGGAGTCTCTTTCCGGATATGCCGTGCTCTGCCATCGTCTCAAAGATCTGACCGCGAGGGAGCGTTTCTTCGGCGACGCGCTCCGGACCGGTTCGCACCGGGCTTCGGTCCAGATGGTGGCCGAAGGCAAGGCGGATGTGGCCGCGATCGATGCCGTTTCATGGCGCCTGGCGCTGCGCCATGAGGTTTTGGCCAGGGACCTGCGCGTTATCGAAAAGACCGACCCTTTGCCCGGCCTGCCATTCATATGCGCGCGGCGTTCCGAGTGGCGCGTCGAGCGCCTGCACCTTGCCGTCGTCGAAGCGATGGCGGCGCTTGACGGCCAGTGCGCCGACGCGTTGCTTTTGACCGGTTTTGCCCAAACGGATGAAGCAGACTACGCTCCCATCAGGCAACGCGCGCGACTTGCGGCCGAGCGTCCGCTTTAGGAGCCTTTTGCAGAAAGCGAACTCAAGGACTTGAGCATGCCCGAACCTTCCTCATACGACGCCGTGATTATCGGAGCCGGTGTTATCGGCGCCTGCACCGCCTATGAACTGGCGAAACGCGGGTGGAGGACACTGTCGGTCGATAAGCTGCCGCAGGCCGGTTACGGTTCCACATCGGGCTCCTGCGCGATCATCCGAACCTATTATTCGACGCTCGAAACCTGCGCCCTTGCCTATGAGGGCTGGCACTACTGGAGCGATTGGGCTCGCTACCTCAATGCCGGGGACGACGAAGATCTGATCAGTTACCGCGATATCGGCTGCCTTGTGGTCAAGACGGATCAAAACCATCACCTGCAGCGCGTCTGTGCGATCATGGACCAGATCGGCTGTCCCTATGAGCACATCGAGCCGCAGGACATCGCGCGGTACATGCCGAACCCGGATCTGCACCAATTCCATCCGGCCAAACTGCTGGACGATGACGGATTCGGGCTTCCGACCGGGCCGCGGATCGACGGGGCGGTGTTCTTTCCGCGAGGCGGTTACGTCAACGATCCGAAGCTGGCCGCGTTCAACGCGCAATGCGCCGCGCAGCGCCGCGGCGCGGAGTTTGCGTTCAACCGGACCGTGACCGGCATCACCCGGTCGGGCGGACGCGTCAGCGGCGTCGTGCTTGACGGGAACCACGCGATCGAAGCGCCGGTGGTGATCAATGTCGCCGGGCCGCACTCATCGGCGATAAACAGGCTATGCGGTGTCGATGCCGGAATGAACATCACGACACGGGCCCTTCGCCATGAGGTTGCTCATGTGAAGGCGCCGCAGGGCGTCGACTTCGACAAGCAGGGTGTCGTGTATTCCGATGGCGACATCGCCGCCTATTGCCGGCCGGAAGTCGGCAACAATGTTCTCATCGGCTCGGAGGATCCGCCCTGCGATGAACAGATCTGGGTCGACGACCCGGACAATTACGACGACAGCTTTTCGGATCAGTGGAACGTTCTTGTCATGCGCATGGCGCAGAGATTTCCCGACCTGCCGATCCCGTCCAGAGCGAGGGGAACGGTCGCCCTTTATGATGTCACCGAGGATTGGATACCGATTTACGACCGCAGCGATCTGGACGGCTTCTATATGGCTGTCGGCACCAGCGGGAATCAGTTCAAGAACGCCCCGGTGGCTGGTGGCATGATGGCCATGTTGATCGACGCATGCGAGAACGGCCACGACCACGACGCCGATCCGGTGCGGTTTCATCTGCAAAATGTCGGCCTGGATGTGTCGATGGCCAGTTTTTCGCGCAATCGCGCAGTCAATCAGGATTCCAGTTTTTCCGTCATCGGATGAAGCAAAAGCAGGTTCTCGCCCGTGTCTCCGGCGACGGAATAACCGAGCTTCTCCAGTTCGCCGACACAGTCCGACTGCCAGTGTTGCCGCAGCACCGTCTCGATCAACACGGCGGCGGGCCAAAGCGTTTTGTTTTCCTCCGTCATCAGGGGAAGAAGCGCGCGGTCCTCGAACCCTTCGATATCGATCTTCAAGAGATCAATGCGCCGGATGAGCCGCTTCTTCAAAGCCTCCGCAATCGGTGTGACCCTGATCTCGACAAACTCATGATCGGTTGCCGCTTCCGGCAGGATTGACGCCGTGCCGATATTGGTCCCGCCGCTGGAATAAAGCCGCAGCCTTTCGTTCTTGACGCCAACGCCCTGATTGATTGCCTCGATACCGCTCCCGGCGTTGGCTTTGATGTTGAACGACAATTTGGCGTAGGTTCTCGGATGCGGTTCGAATGCGAGTATCTGGGCGTCCTCGCCGCAGCGTTCGGCGACAAAGAGGCTGTAGGTGCCGATATTTGCGCCGATATCGACAAAGACCATACCCGGCTTCACATAGGGGCCGATCAGGCGCCGCTCCGGCATCTCGGGAAGACAGCCGCGGCCAACGGCGATCCGGTCGCAATAATTCTCCATCGGATAGGCGCGGATCCGAACGCCTTCCGCCTCCACATCGTAAGGGCCGGGAAATCCGCGTGCGAAGTTCTTTCGAATATATTTGCGCGTCTTGCGGGCGATGCGGCGGTGGGTCGCCAGTTTCCAGATCAGTTTCGGTACGAGGCCGGGCCGGCGAGCGCCGAATTCTGAAATCAGATCAAGCTCCCGCCCCTTCATGCGTCCACCGCCCCGCTTCCTTTCGCCCGCCCTGACTGTTGCCGAATCCGTAACGAATTACAACAAAAACGTGAACGCGCGCTTCATCGACCTGGCTTGGCGGCACCGGCCGCCTCGCGTTGGGCTTCCTCCTCATCGATCAGGCTGCGAACGGATCCGGTGATGGCCTCCTTTTGCTCCGGCGTCAGGTTGTTCGCCTGACTTTCCTCCGCCAGACGGACGGTCACCTCACGATGCGCGAAGGTGATCCCTTCTTTCTCGAAAAGGTCGCGGATGGCCCCGTAGATGACCTTGCGGGTCACGAACTGATCACCGGGACGGGTCATGAATTTGACCCGGATGATCATGGCGGAGTCCTCCATGGCATAGACACCCTGCGACTTGAGCGGCTGGAGAAACAGGTGGCCGATCTGGTCGTGCTCGAGCAGTTCCTGCCCGAGCTTCTTGATCAGCTTGCGCACACGCTCGACATCCGTGCCGTAGGTCAGCCTGAGCGGCAGCTTCATCATCACCCAGTCACGCGAATAGTTCGTCAGCTGCTTGATCTCCCCGAAAGGAATTGTGTGGACCGCGCCGAGATGATGGCGCAGTTGGAACGAACGCATCGATATCTTCTCGATCACGCCCTTTACGGTGCCGACTTCAATGTACTCGCCCTTTCGGAAAGCGTCGTCGACCAGGAAGAAGACGCCGGAGAAGATGTCCCGTATGAGTGTTTGGGCTCCAAAGCCGATTGCGAGGCCGACAACACCGGCACCGGCGAAAAGCGGCGCGATATTGACTCCCCAGTCGGACAGAATGAAGGCGACGGAAACCATGACGAGGAGCACGACGAATACGCTGCGGAAGATGGGAAGCAGTGTCGCCATGCGCGATTCACCGATGCCGCCTTCGCTGTCGCCGTCGCCGGGGCTGGCGGGTGTATCGTCAAGCGACCCGCCCTCTTCGATGATCTTCTGGTCGATAAAGAGATTGACGGCCTGGTAGGCCAGATAGGTGTAGACGATGATGAGGATGCTATCGAGGACCGTCGCCAGCGGATGGCCGCCGATCCGGTCATAGTCGACGCCCCAGAGCCGCCCGAGTTCCCCGACTGCGAAGACAAAGATCAGTGTGACGATCGCATTTTCAATCAGCCGTTTGAACAGCGGCTTGTATTCGAGCGGGATGTGTTCGTCCGCCGGCGGTTCGACATGGTGAACGATCATCTCTTCGCCTTCGCCGACCAATGCCTCCTCGTCGGCCTCCGCCTCCGCGGCCATGCGCTCCGCCGCCTCACGGCGCCGGGCTTCGGCGCGTGCGCGGCGCAGCTTTATGATCTGTATGCGCCGGAAGTTCTTTTCCCGCCTCTCATATATCCGGTCGAGAACGACAATGGCGATGGCATAGACAAGCGCGCCGCCGATGAAGACGATCATCGGCGCCATAATGATGGTGTAGCCTCCCGGAAGGCCAAGCGCGAGCCTGAAGGAACTGACGACCCAGGACACCGCTATGTAGATCAGCATCAAGGGCGTGACGGCCCGGGCGGCGAATTTGCGCCACCTGGTGTGCCCGCCGTCTTGGCCTGCGCCGAGGACGATATCATGTGTGTCCTTGCTGTGCCTGATCGTCAGCGCGGCGATCAGGATGCAGACAAGGCCGACACCGCCGATGGCCAGGAGACGGTAGCTGTTGTCCTCGATACCAAGTCCGCGCACCCAGGCGACAATGCCGAGTATGAAGCTCGCGGCGACGGCAACGAAAATCCAGTCATTGTAGAGCTTGCGGGCACGCCGGTCATCGAGGTTGATCATGCGGTGCGTCGGTATGTCCGGCGCAAAGAAATTCAGCATGATGACGTAGCGGAAAATCCGGTAGCAGGCATAGGTCGCAACGATGGTGAAGATCGTCATTCGGGACGGTTCGTGTTCGTAGTCGAGAACCACCGCAACCAGGATTGTCACCGAAAACATGATCGCCGTTGAAAACATGATCAGGCCGCCGCGCATCATCAGATAGGTCAGCTTGTCCGCGCGCGTCAGATTTTCGTCTTTGTAGTGGGAACGGAATTGATCACGCATCCAGCGGGACACGAATTTGTAGATACCGAGACCGAGCGCCATGCCGAACAGGGCGGTGCCGACCGCCCAGGCAAGCCACCAGGGCGTGCCGTCGTAACTTGACTTCTCCAGCGCATCGACAAGCTTTTCCCGGAAGTTTCCGATGCCTTCGATCATTCCCCTTATGTTGTTGCGCGCCATCAGCAGCATTTCGCTGTTCATGGCCATTGGCGCGGCGCTGTCGCTCCGATCGCCGCCGGCAGATGGCGGAGCGATAACGATCACGGTGGATCCGTCCGCCCTGGCATCCTCAATCAGCGTATTCAGGGCGTCCGAACTGCTCTTTTCCGCCTCCTGCGCGCCGCCGCTCAGCGAATCAAGGATGGCGGTCTGTGCAAAACCGGCCTGCGGGACAGCCAGCAGAACGAGAAACAACACCGATATTTTGATGAATTCGACCAAAGCGGATTTCATCGCTCCCCCTTGCTGCCGAGCAGCTTATTGTTGTGATCAACGGGCCGACCGGCGGCACACTACCAGCTTATCCCCGCGACAAACCAGACAAAATACCTGCTCGGACCGCTCAACTTGCTTCACAATCGCGCAAATCCTCAGTGACATCCTCAAAACGGCGACTTATCTACAAGCGCGTGAAATCCGATGATTTATCTGTTAAAGCCCTGTCAGGGCATGTTTGATAAGTCGGAAACCGGATGGACAGAATAAGGCTCTGAACCTCAACCATGGCACGTCGGGAACTTTCAGCATAACAACGCATCTCATCCTTTACAGCCACGACACGTTCGGTCTCGGGCATATCAGGCGAAATCGCAAGATAGCGAGATCGCTCGTTGAGGCGTTCCCGTCTCTGACCGCGACGATCATCACCGGGACGGGATTGTCCGGTGAATACGCGGCCCATCCGCGCATCCGGTATTTCGAAATCGATCAGGTGGAAAAACTGCCGGACGGACATTACCGGTCCGCAGACCCCGAACTGAGCTTCGAACAGGCGATTGACGCGCGAAAGCGCAGTATCAACGAGTTTTTGCGGCGCCAGCCGGCGGACATCTTCATTGCCGACAAGGAGCCGCTCGGGCTCGGCGGCGAATTGTCGGAGGCACTGGAGTTTCTCAGAGCACAGGGCACCACCCTGGTGCTGGGCTTGCGCGACGTGCTGGACGAACCCGAGAAGCTTCAGGAGGAGTGGAAAAACAAGGGCATATTCGACGCAATTGAAGGACTTTACGATCATATATGGGTCTATGGATCGCCCGACTTCTACGATCCGCTGCAGGGCCTGGATCTGCCGCCATCCGTCGTGTCGCGGTGCAGCTATACGGGCTATCTCTACCAGCCGCATCCGGAGTTCGAACAGCGGCCCCAGGCCGGCTTGCCGGACGATTATCTGCTGGTCACGGCCGGCGGCGGCGGCGACGGCGAATTCCTGATGAACGCCGTCCTGAGCGCCTATGAGGAAGACCCTTCGATGCCCTGCCCCGCGGTGCTCTTGTTGGGTCCGTTCTCGAATGGCGTCCATGAAAAGGACATCCGGTCCCGTGCCAAGCGCATTTCGGGCACCACGGTGATCGGCTTCAACACCGAACCGGAAACGCTGATCCGGCATTCGCGCGCCGTGATCGGCATGTGCGGCTACAACACATTTTGCGAGGTCATTGCGCGCGACAGGCAGGTTCTGTTCGTTCCAAGACAGACGCCGCGCATGGAACAGCTGATCCGGGCGGAACGGGCCAAGGCTCTGGGGCTCTGCGAGGTCGTAAAAGGGGACCAGGCCGTTAATCCGGCCGGCTTCGCGGCGCACATACGATCGCTTATCCGCCGCGCGGAAAATCCGGTACCGGGCTACAAGCTCGATACATCCGGCCTTCAGCGGATCGGAGAAAAGGTCGGGACCATTCTTGCGGCGCGGAACCATCCGTCATTGCAGGTCGAGCGCGTAGGCTGATGAGCGGAACGATTGCGGTCATTTTGAAGGGTTATCCGCGGCTGTCGGAAACGTTCATCGCGCAGGAGATTCTCGAGCTCGAGCGTGCCGGTTTTTCGCTGCGTCTGTTTTCCCTTCGCCATCCTACGGACAAGCAGCGTCATCCCATCCATTCGGAAATCAAGGCTCCGGTGACGTATCTGCCGGAATATCTGCATGAGGAACCGTTGCGGGTGCTGCGGGGATGGCTGGCCAGCCGAAAACTGCCCGGTTATCGTTCCGCCCTGAGGCGGTTTCTCAAGGATCTTCTTCGCGACCGCACCCGCAACCGTATCAGACGGTTTGGCCAGGCGCTGGTCATGGCGAATGAACTGCCGGCGAATACCGAATGGCTTTACGTTCATTTCATCCATACACCCGGCTCAGTGACGCGATATACGCATCTCATGACCGGCAAGGGCTGGAGCTGCTCGGCCCACGCGAAGGATATCTGGACCTCTCCTGACTGGGAGTTGTCGGAAAAACTCGATGATGCCGCCTGGACGGTCACCTGCACGAAGGCGGGACATGAGCACCTTCAGTCGCTGTGCAGCCATCCGGATACGGTGCACCTGGTCCACCATGGAATTGACCTGAAACGTTTTCCTCAGCCGAAACATGCGCCTTCCCCGCGTGACGGAAGCCGGGAGGCGGAGCCGGTGAGGATCGTCACGGTGGGCCGTGCGGTCAAAAAGAAAGGCCTTGATACGCTGGTCAACGCCCTCGCGCTGCTTCCGCCTGACCTGCATTGGCAATGGACCCATATCGGCGGCGGCGTTTTGTCGGATCAGCTCAAACACCAGATTGAAGAGCTCGGCCTCAAGGACCGGGCTCGCATGCTCGGCTCCAAAGAGCAGGCGTTCGTCTTAAAGACCTATCGTGAAAGCGATCTCTTCGTGCTGCCGTCCCGGATCGCGCCGGATGGAGACCGTGACGGCTTGCCCAATGTTCTGGTCGAAGCGCAAAGCCAGGGCCTCGCCTGCATCTCAACGCCCATATCCGGTATTGTCGAACTGATCGAAGACGGCGAGAACGGCATTCTGGTCAAGCCCGACGACGAGACCGCACTGGCCGCGGCTGTCGAAAAACTTGCAAGAGACCCGGCAGAACGCGGTCGCATGGGACAAAACGGTGCAAGGAAAGTCTCTTCTTCGTTTGACCATCTCCTGGAGATACAACACCTCATAAAGCTGTTTGGGGATAAGGGGCTGCCGCCGGCCTTAAAAGACGCAGCGCAATGAACCGTGATGTAAAAGTCCTTTACTACGTTCAGCATCTGCTGGGCGTCGGCCATGTGTTTCGAACGATGCGGATTGTGGAAGCGCTGACGCGCAGCGGTTTTGCCGTTGATGTGATCCATGGCGGCGAGAAGCTCTCCAATGTCACCGCTTGCGGGGCCAGGGTTCATTTCCTGCCCGCCCTCACCTCCGACAAGGGCGACTTTTCAAAGCTCATTACGCACGACGGCCGCGTTGCGGACGGTGCTTACAAGGCCGACCGGCGCGACCGCATATTGAGCATTCTGGACGCCACGGACCCGGACTTGCTCATCACCGAAGCCTTTCCCTTCGGCCGCCGGCAGATGCATTTTGAACTGCTGCCGCTGATGGAAACCGTCTCGGCACGCCGTGGTCGGCCTCAGGTCTTTTGTTCGGTCCGCGATATCCTGCAGGAAGGCAACAAGGTCAAAAAGGACCGGCAGACGGCCGATTTGCTGAACCGGTATTTCGATGGGGTCCTTGTCCACGGCGACCCCGGACTTGTTGACCTTTCGGCAACCTTCCCGTTTGCCTCCGAGATCGCGGACATTACCCATTACACCGGCATCGTCACGCCGTCGGCATCTAAGGAACCGCCTGCCGATGATGACCGCTTCGATGTCGTGGTATCGGTTGGCGGCGGCATGCTGGGCCGGGAACTCGTGCGTGCGGCAGCGCAGGCAAAGCCGGGGACGGAGCTTGCCACGGCCCGGTGGTGTCTGTTGACCGGTCCTTTCATGGACAAGGCGGATCTTGCCGGGCTTGACGCGTCCGATATCGAAATCCGGCCATTCGTGCCTGACCTTTGCGCGACCTTGAGGTCAGCCAAACTCTCCATTTCTCTTGCCGGATACAATACAATCGCCGACGTCATGGCAGCCGGATGCCGGGCGGTCATCGCACCCCAGTGGAACGACAAGGAAACGGAACAGCTGCGCAGGGCCGAACTTCTCGCCGATAGGAAACTGGCGGTCATGCTCTCACATGAGGAAAAAACGCCGGAGCACATTGGCAGTGCGATCTCCCGCGCTTTGGCCATGCCACCGCCCGACTGGAGCCAAATCCGCCAGGGTGGGGCTGAAGAGACAGCGCGAATTCTGCAACGCGTCACGGCCCGGGCAGTCTCTTGAGCCGTTTGCCATGACCAGGACAATCGCCTTTTACGCGCCACTCAAATCTCCGGATCATCCCATTCCGTCCGGAGATCGCGAAATCGCTCGGCTGATGATGCGCGCTCTGCGGCTGGCGGGCTATTCGGTGACACTTGTTTCAGAGGTGATCAGCTATCAGAAACGACCTTCCCAAGAGCTTTACGACAAGCGCCGGGCAGATGTGGCGGCCGAGGAAGAGCGCATAACACGTCTTTGGCAGACGGATCCCGACGCGGCGCCTGACGTCTGGTTTACCTACCATCCCTATTGCAAGTCTCCGGACTGGCTGGGGCCGGGCCTCTCGCAGCGTTTCGATATTCCTTACGTCACGGCGGAGGCCTGCCGCACCAATCAGGGCGGAGCGGATGACTGGCTGAAGGGCCGCAGTGCCGTTCAGGACGCCGTACGGAAGGCGGACGCCAACTTTGTGCTGAAGGACAGCGACTGGCGCTACCTGGAAACCGTCCTGCCCGACATGAAAACGGCCATCCGAATTCCACCTTTTATCGATCTTTCTCAGCAGCCGCGGCGGAGCGGCAACCGTGGGGCACCTAACAAACCGCCGGTTATCCTTGCGGCCGGAATGATGCGGCCTGGCGCCAAAGCGAAAAGTT
This sequence comes from Hoeflea sp., assembly GCF_984452065.1. NCBI lineage: Bacteria > Pseudomonadati > Pseudomonadota > Alphaproteobacteria > Hyphomicrobiales > Rhizobiaceae > Hoeflea > Hoeflea sp. The sequence goes on from NZ_CFHWAF010000101.1 coordinate 15,224, forward strand.
ATCAATGGCTTGCGCAGGCGCTGGAACGGGTCATGGATCTCGACTGGACGCTGGTGGTCGCCGGGGACGGTCCCGAGCGAGACACAATCGCCGGGCAACTCAAATTTGCAGGCAACGAGCGCATCCGGTTTTTGGGCAGCGTTGCCCATGAGGATATGTTCGGGCTCATGGACCGCAGCGACCTGTTCCTTTGGCCGGGTGTCGGCGAAGCCATCGGCCTCGTCTATCTTGAAGCGCAGTCAAGGGGTTTGCCGGTGGTGGCGTTTGAGACCGCCGGTGTGCCCCTGGTCGTGGAGAGTGGCGTCGGTGGTCTGCTTAGCGAGGCGGACGACGTCAACGCGTTGTCCCGGTCGGTGCGAAAATTGCTGAACGATGCTGCGCTAAGAGACCAGCTCGGAAAGCGCGGCCATGACTATGTTCGTGACCGGCACGATGTGCGTGCAGTCGCGCGGACATTCAAATCGGTCATAGACAGCGTCGTGGAACGACGCACGACTGCCTGAACAGCATGTCCTAATTGTACGGATCGGCTGCGTCCCTCAGCCCGTCACCCATGAAATTGAAGGCCAGGATCACAAGGATGACCGGCACCACCGGCAGTATCAGCCATGGATAGAGCACGACCACGTTGATGTTCTGCGCTTCGTTCAGAAGCACACCCCAACTGGTGACCGGCGGACGGAGGCCGAGACCAAGGAAGCTCAGCGATGTCTCGCCGAGGATCATGGCGGGGATGGTGATCGTCGCCGAGGCGATGAGATGGCTCATGAAGCCCGGTATGAGGTGGCGCAGGATAATGCGCCGGGGTTTGGCCCCCATGAGCTGCGAGGCAAGGACGTAATCTTCCTCTCGCAGGGATAGGAGTTTCGATCGCACGGCGCGGGCAAGCCCCGTCCAGTCGAGCAGCCCCAATATTATGGTGATCCCGAAATAGACCAATATCGGGCTCCAGGTGACCGGTAATATGGCGGCCAGCGCCATCCAGAGCGGTATGCTGGGTATCGATTGCAGAACCTCGATGATGCGCTGGACGACCACATCGACCCAGCCGCCGTAGTAGCCCGCCAGCCCGCCGATCGTGATGCCGAGGACAAAGCTGACCGCAATGCCGATCAGGCCGATGGTGATCGATATACGCGCGCCGTAGATGATGCGCGAGAACATGTCCCGCCCGAGCCTGTCGGTGCCGAACAGGAACAGGGTTCCGCCGTCCTCGACACAAAAGAGGTGCTTGCTGGAATCGAAGAGGCCCCAGAGCTTGTACGGATCGCCATCGCAAAAGAAATGGATGGCGTAGCTCTTGTCGTAATTCACCGCATATTCGCGTTTCATCACCTCCAGATTGAGTGTGCGAACGCGCTGGTAGACCCTCGGCCCGACGAACTCCCCGTCTTCGAAAAGATGAATCCCTTGCGGCGGCGCGTAGATATGATTGACGTGCCGGCGCGCCAGATCATAGGGCGCGAAGAACTCGGCAAAGGTGATGATGAAATAGCAAAACAGCAAGAACACCGCCGAGTAGAGCGCGAGCTTGTGCCGCTTGAATTTCCACCAGATCAGCTGCCGCTGGGATGCGAAGTAGAACTTCTCCTGCTCCGGCGTCAGTTTTTCGGCGGCCAGTGGATCGAACGGCTCGGTCGAAACATAGTGCCCGATCTCTTCTCCGGGCTCCG
>NZ_CFHWAF010000102.1:0-16455 GCF_984452065.1 Hoeflea sp.
GAAGCGGGCCCGTCTCGAAGACGGGGGAGCTAACCCAAAGCAATGGAACTTAGAGAAATTCCGGCGCTACCGCGGCAGCGTCGTCTTGCCCATCAACTGCTTGTCGACATCATGTGCCGCCTGGCGGCCCTCGCGGATCGCCCAGACAACCAACGACTGACCGCGGCGCACATCGCCCGCCGCCCACAGCCCGTCCACCGACGTGCGGTAGTCCGCATCATTGGCCTCCACGTAAGTCGAGCCACGCCCGTCCACGCCGATATCGAGCCGCTCGCCGAGATCCTTCAGCACACCGTTCTCGAACGGGCCGCGAAAGCCGATCGCGATGAAGGCAAGATCGGCTTTCAGTATGAACTCCGTATCGGCGATCGGCTGCCTCCTCTCATCGACCTGGCAGCACTTCACGCCGGTCAGGATGCCGTTCTCGCCGACGAATTCCAGCGTACCCACCTGGAACTCCCTGACCGCGCCTTCCGCCTGCGATGACGAGGTCCGCATCTTTGTCGCCCAGAAGGGCCAGACGGCCAGCTTGTCCTCGCGCACCGGCGGCTGCGGGCGGATATCGAGTTGCGTCACCTTCACCGCGCCTTGGCGGAAGGCCGTTCCGATACAGTCGGACGCCGTGTCGCCGCCGCCGACAACGATCACGTGCTTGCCGCTCGCCAGGATGGGATCGGAGGGCCAGCCGACGGAATCGGTGCCCTCATGCGCGACACGTTTGTTCTGCTGCACGAGATACGGCATCGCGTCGTGAACACCGGTCAGTTCGGCACCCGGAATGCCCGCATCGCGCGGCTTCTCCGAACCGCCGCAATAAATCACCGCATCGTGCGCCGCACGCAGTTCATCGACCGTCCTGTCGGCGCCGACATGCACGCCGTAATGGAAGACGACCCCCTCGCCTTCCATCTGCTCGACCCGCTTGTCGATATAGTGTTTCTCCATCTTGAAGTCCGGGATGCCGAAACGCAGCAGGCCACCGGCCTTGCTCTCGCGTTCATAGACATGGACATCATGACCGGCACGGGCAAGTTGCTGCGCGGCGGAAAGGCCGGCGGGGCCGGAGCCGATCACGCCGACCGATTTTCCGGTCTTCATATCGGCCGGCTGCGGCACGATGAAGCCCATCTCGAAGGCCTTGTCGGCAAGCGCCTGCTCCACGGTCTTGATGGCGACCGGGACATCCTCAAGGTTCAGCGTACAGGCCTCTTCGCACGGCGCCGGACATATCCGGCCGGTGAACTCCGGGAAATTGTTGGTCGAGTGCAGGTCGTGGATCGCCTCTTCCCAGTTGCCGTTGTAGACAAGGTCGTTCCAGTCCGGGATCTGGTTGTGGATCGGGCAGCCGGTCGGCCCGTGGCAGAACGGAATCCCGCAATCCATGCAGCGGGCCGCCTGCTTCACGATCTCCGAATCCGACATCGGAAGGCTGAATTCCTTGTAATGCCGGACACGATCCGACGCAGGCTGGTACTTGGCGACCTGACGGTCGATCTCCAGAAATCCGGTTACCTTACCCATTTGCGTTCCTATCCAAATCCCGTTGCTCGGCCTGCAAGCACTTGCCTATTCAGCCGCGACACCCAAGCGCATGCGTTCCATCTCCTCAAGCGCCCGGCGATATTCGATCGGCATGACCTTGCGGAATTTCGGACGATAGTCCGCCCAGTTTTCCAGAATGTCCTGGCCCCGTTGCGAGCCGGTATAATGCACATGATTGGCGATAAGCTGGTAGAGCCGCTCCTCGTCATGTTTGGTCATGTCGTCGGAAACGTCCACCCGGCCCTTGTGGTCCAGATCGCCGCCATGGTGATGCAGTTCCTCCAGCATGTCGTCTTCTTCCGGAACCGGCTCCAGCTCGACCATGGCCATGTTGCAACGGCGGGCAAAATCGCCGGCCTCGTCGAGAACATAAGCAACGCCGCCCGACATGCCGGCGGCAAAATTGCGTCCGGTCTCACCGATGACGACAACGATGCCGCCGGTCATATATTCACACCCGTGGTCGCCCACGCCTTCGACAACGGCAATGGCGCCGGAATTGCGCACGGCGAACCGTTCGCCGGCGACGCCGCGGAAATAGCACTCGCCCTCAACCGCTCCGTAGAGGACGGTATTGCCGATGATGATCGATTCCTCCGCCACGATGCGGCTATGCTCGGGCGGGCGCACGATAATGCGGCCGCCGCACAGGCTCTTGCCGACATAGTCATTGCCGTCGCCGATCAGGTCGAAACTCACGCCGCGTGAAAGGAATGCGCCGAAGGACTGGCCGGCCGTGCCTTCAAGCTTCACCGAGATCGTGCCGTCGGCGAGACCCTTGTGGCCGTAGCGCCGGGCCACCTCGCCCGAGAGCATGGCGCCCGTGGAGCGGTCGACATTGCGGATTTCGGTTTCGATGGACACCGGTGTCCTGGCCTCAAGCGCGGGCTTTGCCTCGGCGATCAGCTTGCGATCCAGAATGTCGTCGATCGGATGGCTCTGGCGCTGCGTCCAGCGGATGTCTTCCCTGCCCGCCTCGGGCTTGTGGAAGATGTTGCTGAAGTCCAGCCCGTTCGCCTTCCAGTGGCTGATCATCCGGTCCTTCTCCAGAAGATCCGACTGGCCGATAATGTCGTCCAGTTTGCGATAGCCCATCCTGGCCAGATGGGCGCGCACTTCCTCGGCCACGAAGAAGAAATAGTTGATCACATGTTCCGGCGTTCCCTTGAAACGCTGGCGCAGGACCGGGTCCTGCGTGGCTATGCCGACCGGGCAGGTGTTGAGGTGGCATTTGCGCATCATCAGACATCCCGCCGCGATCAGCGGTGCTGTCGAAAAGCCGAATTCGTCGGCACCGAGCAACGCGCCGACAATCACATCGCGCCCGGTCCGCAGACCGCCGTCGACCTGCAGCGGAACCCGCGAGCGCAGCCCGTTCAGCACCAGGGTCTGATGCGTTTCGGCAAGCCCCATTTCCCAAGGCGATCCGGCATGTTTGAGTGAGGTCAGCGGCGATGCGCCGGTGCCACCGTCATAGCCAGATATGGTGATGTGATCCGCCCGCGCCTTCGCCACGCCTGCGGCAACTGTGCCGACACCGACCTCCGAGACCAGCTTGACCGAAATATCGGCATCGCTGTTGACGTTCTTCAGGTCGAAGATCAGTTGCGCCAGATCCTCGATGGAATAGATGTCATGGTGCGGCGGCGGCGATATCAGTCCGACGCCCGGCGTGGAATGGCGGGTCTTGGCGATTGTCGCGTCGACCTTGTGACCGGGAAGCTGGCCGCCCTCGCCGGGCTTGGCGCCCTGCGCGACCTTGATTTGTATCATGTCGGAATTGACCAGATACTCCGTGGTCACGCCGAACCGCCCGGAGGCGACCTGTTTGATCGCCGAGCGCTCCGGGTTCATCGAACCGTCCGGCAGCGGCATGTAGCGGTCGGGCTCCTCGCCCCCCTCGCCCGTGTTGGATTTGCCGCCGATGCGGTTCATGGCGATCGCAAGGGTCGTGTGCGCCTCACGGCTGATCGAGCCGAAGGACATGGCACCGGTCGAGAACCGGCGCACGATCTCGGCTGCCGGCTCGATCTCTTCCAGCGCCACGGGCTTGCGTCCGTCCTCTTCGGCTTCGATGATCCGGAACAGGCCGCGAATGGTGTTGAGTCCTTCCGCGTGCTGGTTCACGAGCTCGGCGAACGCTTCATATTTGTCGGCCGCGTTTCCGCGCACCGCATGCTGAAGCATCGCCACCGAATCGGGCGACCAGGCATGGTTCTCGCCGCGCATACGGTAGAGATATTCGCCGCCGACCTCAAGCGCCGTCGTCAGCACCGGATCGTCGCCGAATGCCCGCGCGTGGCGCGCATGGGTTTCGATCGCGATCTCGGCCAGTCCGATGCCTTCAATGGTCGTGGCCGTGCCGAAAAAGTATTTTTTGACGAATTCGCTGGAAAGGCCGACGGCGTCGAAGATCTGCGCCCCGCAATAGGACTGATAGGTCGAAATGCCCATCTTCGACATCACCTTGAGCAGACCCTTGTCGATGGCCTTGATATAGCGGTGCACCACCTCGGTCGCGTCGACCACGGCGGGGAATTCACCCTTCTGGTGCATGTCGGCAAGCGTGTCGAAGGCGAGATAGGGATTGATCGCCTCGGCTCCATAACCGGCCAGCACCGCAAAATGATGCACCTCACGCGGCTCGCCGGACTCAACGACGAGCCCGACTGACGTGCGAAGTCCCTTGCGGATAAGGTGATGATGCACGGCGGCCGTTGCCAGCAGGGCCGGTATCGCAATCCGGTTCACCGACAATTGCCGGTCTGACAGGATAATGATGTTGTAACCGTTGTTGACCGCCTTTTCCGCCCGCGCGCACAGCGCCTCAAGGGCATCGCCCATATGGTCGGCGCCGCTGTTCTCGCGATAGGTGATATCCAGGGTCTTGGTCTGGAACTGGTTGTCGGAAATGTCGCCGATGGCGCGGATTTTTTCCAGGTCCTGATTGGTCAGGATCGGCTGGCGCACCTCGAGGCGTCTGCGCCCGGCGAGCCCCTTGAGATCGAAGAGATTGGGCCGCGGCCCGATAAAGGACACGAGACTCATCACCGATTCTTCGCGGATCGGGTCGATGGGCGGATTGGTCACCTGCGCGAAGTTCTGCTTGAAATAGGTGTAAAGCAGCTTGGTTTTGTCGGACATGGCCGAGATCGGCGTATCGGTGCCCATCGAGCCGATTGCCTCCTGACCGGTGGTGGCCATCGGCGACATCAGCAGTTTCAGATCTTCCTGCGAATAGCCGAAGGCCTGCTGCTGATCGAGCAGAGACGCGTTGGAGTGCCCCGTCACCCGGCCGGAGACCGGCATGTCTTCCAGCACGATCTGCGTGCGGTCCAGCCACTCGCGATAGGGATTGGCGTTGGCCAGCTCGCGCTTGATCTGCGCGTCGGAGACGATCACGCCCTCTTCCATGTCGATGAGCAGCATCTTGCCAGGCTGAAGCCGCCATTTGCGCACAATGGATTTTTCCTCCACCGGCAGCACGCCGGCTTCGGACGCCATGATGATCCGGTCGTCATCGGTCACGATGTAACGGGCGGGACGAAGCCCGTTGCGGTCGAGCGTCGCACCGATCTGCCTGCCGTCCGTGAATGCAACCGCCGCCGGTCCGTCCCACGGCTCCATCAGCGCCGCGTGATATTCGTAAAACGCCCGGCGGTCCTCATGCATCAGCTTGTTCCCGGCCCAGGCCTCCGGGATCAGCATCATGACCGCATGGGCCAGCGAGTAGCCGCCCTGAACCAGGAATTCCAGCGCATTGTCGAAACAGGCCGTATCGGACTGGCCTTCATAGGAGATCGGCCACAGCTTGCTGATATCGTCGCCGAAGAGCGGCGATGATACGGACGCCTGCCGCGCCGCCATCCAGTTGACATTGCCGCGCAACGTGTTGATTTCGCCGTTATGCGCGACCATGCGGTAGGGGTGGGCGAGCTTCCAGGACGGAAACGTATTGGTTGAAAAGCGCTGGTGAACCAGCGCAACGGCCGACTGAAAGCGTTCGTCCTTCAGATCCTGGAAATAGGCACCGACCTGATAAGCCAGGAACATGCCCTTGTAGACGATCGTGCGGCTTGACAGGGAGACGACATAAAAGCCGTTGTCGCGACCGTCCGTCTCTTCGAAAATCCGGTTTGAAATCACCTTCCGCAGGATGAACAGGCGGCGCTCGAATTCCGCTTCGGACTGCACCCCGTCGCCGCGTCCGATGAAGACCTGCCTGTGACAGGGCTCGGTGGCGACGATATCGGGCGCCTTCGAAAGCGACGAATTGTCGACCGGAACATCGCGGTAACCCAGAAGCACCTGTCCTTCGGCGGCGACAACCTCCTTGATGATCTCCTCGATATGCGCGCGCAGTTCGGCGTCCTGGGGCATGAAAAGATAACCGGCGGCATAATGTCCGACATCCGGCAGTTCGACGCCCTGCTCAGCCATTTCCTCGGCAAACAGCCTGTGCGGAATCTGAATCAGCATGCCCGCGCCATCGCCCATCAGCGGGTCGGCCCCGACCGCACCGCGATGGGTCAGGTTTTCCAGCATGAACAGGCCGTCCTTGATGATCTGATGGGACTTCTCGCCCCGCATATGGGCGACAAAACCGACCCCGCAGGCATCGTGCTCGTTGCACGGGTCGTAAAGACCCTGCTTTTCCGGGAACCCGGCCGCGCGGGCGCGTGTCACCACCTGTGCCGGGTGAAGCGCAGCCTGGGCCTGTGATGGCGTCTTGTCCGTCATCTGGGTTCCTCCTGTCATTGCCCCTGCGACCTGCCGGTATTTCGAGGCGACCTGATCGTCCGTGCCGGTTTATATAATTCCGGTACAGTTTGTTCACGCGGCGAATTCAAGCGATTAGCCGATCTTCGGCATCTTGCGGCCCGGATATCCGGTGACAAAATACCACATGCACGAACCAGGCCCGGATTTTTCAAGTAAAATCCGCTTTGTCGTCCGTGCTGCGACGCAAACGGGCGCGTCAGTGCCGCGCTTGTCCCCGTCGCGACCGCCTTGGCGGTCTTTGCATATACCGATACCGGATTCGGCTTCGGCCACCCAATTAGGACAGTATGGCTGTCCTATTTTTAACCCTGTATGCCAGAAACAGCCGGCGTGAGCAAGATGGCCTCGCCATTTTTATGGGCTCAGGTGTCAGCAAATTGCCAAAAGCGCCGTCGCGGTGAAAGATTGTTTCGCGCTCCTGGAGCCCTGGCTTTCTTTATGACCGTCGGCAGGATACGGGCGCTTTGCCTGGCAGCAAATCCGTGCAAGAAATCACCGCACCAGTTCCAAACCACCTCACGAAAGCTGACCATGCATTTTTCTTCAGACAATTGGGCCGGCGCGCATCCGCGCATCGCACAGGCTCTCTCCCGCCATGCCGATGGGTTTGCCCGGGCCTACGGATTGAGCGAACTCGACCGCAAGGTGGAGAAGACGTTCAACGAATTGTTCGAACGCGAGGTCGCGGTTTTCTTTGTCGGCACCGGCACCGCCGCCAACTCCCTGTCGATGGCCGCGGCCAACAGGCCGGGTGGCGTCGCCTTCGCCCATCGTGAGGCGCATATCGTCGAAGATGAAGGCGGCGCTCCTCAAGTTTTGGCACCCGGAATACGCATTGAGCCTGTGGACGGAGATTTTGGCCGTATCGACCCGGCATCGCTCAAGGCCGCCATTGCCCGTTTTCCGGCGGAATTCGTCCATGCGGGACAGCCCGTGGCCGTGAGCATTTCCCAATCCACCGAAATCGGAACGGTTTACGAAGCCGATCAGATCGACGACATCGTGAAAATCTGCCGGCGTCACGACCTGCCGCTTCACATGGATGGTGCGCGTTTTGCGAACGCCATGGCGGCACTCGGCCTGAGCCCCGCTGAGATGACCTGGAAACGCGGTGTCGATCTGCTGTCCTTCGGCGCGACCAAGAACGGTTGCTGGTGCGCCGAGGCGATCGTTGTTTTCAATCCGGACCTCATGCGCGACCTGCCTTTTCTGCGAAAGCGCTCCGCTCACCTGTTTTCCAAAAGCCGGTTCATTGCCGCTCAGTTCGAAGCCTATTTCGAGGATGATCTTTGGATCACGCTCGCCGCTCACGCCAACACCATGGCCATGGAACTGCAAACGGCCATCGCCGAAGCGGGCAATGCAAGGCTGGCCTGGGAAAGCCGGGCCAACGAGGTCTTCGCCATCACGGATCGGGAAACCTTCAAGGCCCTGCAGGCCGCCGGCGCCGAATTCTACGAATGGAAGACGCCGCATTTTGCCGAAAACCTGACAGGAGAAAATGAAGTCATCACGCGTCTTGTCACGGGATTTGCAACGACACGTGATCACATCCGGGCGTTCGCCGCCTTGCTGGACTGACCGGGGCGCGCTAACCTGTGGTTGTCCGCGCCGCGCCGGACCCTGACGGGCGCACCGGGCAGCAGGCGCGGCACGCGGCTGGAGCGCTTTCGCGGCCTGCCGTAACACAAACGTCACGCGAACATTTCAGGAGATAACACGCTGTTGATTTCCAATTTATCCGGCTTTTGCGGAAAATCCTGCCATTCCGGTTGAATCCGGTAACTCGGAAGCTTCATCACCTGAACCGCAAACTCCAAGGAGAAATTCATGTCCAAGAAAACGATTGTCAGCGCGTCAGCGGTTGCCGGAGCGGTTGCCATGGCACTGTCGGGCGCAAGTATTGTGGCTTCGACCACAACGGCTTCAGCCAAGGAAAAGTGCTACGGTGTTTCGCTGGCCGGCAAGAACGATTGCGCCGCCGGCCCCGGAACAACATGCGCAGGCACATCGACTGTGGACTATCAGGGCAATGCCTGGACACTGGTAGACGACGGCACCTGCCTGTCCATGGATCTGCCGGGCGACCGCAAGGGCTCGCTTGAGCCGCTTGATCGCGACCTGCCGGCATAAGACGGACTGATCTCAAATTGAGCCGGCCGCCCTGTCTCGAGCAAGGCGGCCGGCATGCCTGATTGAAGCGGAGAAGACAATGACACAAAGCCCGGCATGGAAAGACAGCGACAACCGCGCCCGCTTCGCCGGCAAGACCATTCCCGCCCGCGCCGGGGCCGGGCTGAAAGCCAACCATATCGACGATATCCTGCAGGACGACTATCGCATCGGCTTCCTTGAGGTCCATGCCGAAAATTACATGGGCGAAGGCGGGGCGCCGCACCGGGCGCTGGCCGCAATCCGCCAGTCGTTCCCGCTTTCCGTTCACGGCGTCGGCCTGTCGATCGGCAGCGAACGCGGCCTCGACCCAGACCATGTCGCGCGCCTCAAATCGGTCGTGGACCGCTACGAGCCGGGCCTTGTGTCAGAACATCTGGCATGGTCCACCCACGACAACAGCTATTACAACGACCTGCTTCCCGTTCCCTACGATCAGGCAACACTGGATCGCGTTTGCGCGCATATCGATCAGGTACAGGAGACCCTCGGCAGGAAGATCCTCCTGGAAAACCCGTCGACCTATGTGCTGTTCGAACAGTCTTCCATGAGCGAGACGGACTTCATTTCCAGGATCGCGCGGCGCACGGGCTGCGGCCTTCTGCTGGACATCAACAACGTCTTCGTGTCGGCCACCAATCAGAAATACCGCCCGCTCAGCTACCTGTCGGAATTTCCACTTGAAAGCGTCGAGGAAATCCACCTCGCCGGCCATGCCGACGACACGGACGACGAGGGCGAACGCCTGCTGATCGATGCGCATGACCGCCCGGTCGATAACGAGGTCTGGAAGCTTTATGACATCGTGATCGGACAGATGGGACCGGTTCCGACCCTGATCGAATGGGACAACGACGTCCCTGAGTGGCCTGTGCTGCGGCGCGAAGCGATGCGTGCCGACGGGATTCTGGAACGCCGAGCCTCGAGCTATATGCTGGGAAGCCGTCATGCCGCAGCCGGATAACGGTCCGACGACGGACGATGCGGACCGTTCGGTCCCGCAGGTCCGGTTCTCAAAGGCCCTGCTTGATCCCGAACAGCCAAAGCCGGCCGGCATTGTCGGCCCCCACGGAAAGAAGGCGGTCAAGCGCTTCAATGTTTACCGCAACAATGTGACCGTCGGCCTGATCAATGCACTCGCCGACATCTATCCGGCGGTGCACAGGATTGTCGGCGACCGGTTCTTCCGTTCCATGGCAAAGGCCTATGTCCGGACCGAACAACCGTCTTCGCCGTTGCTGTTTCGTTATGGCAGCGGGTTTCCCGCGTTCATGGAGACGTTCGAGCCGGTCAGGGAACTGGTTTATCTGCCGGATGTCGCGCGCCTGGAGCGCGCCTGGCTCGATGCCTTCCATGCCGCCGACAGACCGGCCCTCGGCGCCGATGAGCTTGCGGCCGTTGCGCCGCAAGACCTGGCGCAGCAGAGCTTCGCGCCGCATCCTGCAGCCCGCGTGCTGCGCTCGCCCTATGCTGCCGTATCGGTCTTCTCCGCCAATCGCGCCGGTGAGGATCCGTCCGGGATCAAAACGGGCATTGCCGAGGACGGGCTGATCACCCGGCGCGCGTTCGACGTGGAAGTGCGCCATCTGCCGCCAGGCGGCGCGGTGTTTCTTCAGCTTTTGATGAACGGAGACACGCTCGGCGAGGCAGCAGGAGCCGCTACGGCGGAAGCGGAAGACTTCGACCTCGCGGCGGCGATCGCAGCCATGCTCGAGGCCGGTGTTTTTTCCGGCCTCGCGACAGATAGGAAAACGGAAGAGAGCATTTCAAATGACATCGCTGATTGACCTTTTGCGCCGGATTCACGACGGCGTATTCGACACCGCTGAGAGAGCAACCGATGGCTGGTTTCTGGGCCTCTTTTCCCGATTGGTCGTCGCCGCGACACTTTATGTCTACTATCTGAATTCCGCGTTGACGAAGGTCGGTGACGGTTTCGGCGGTTTCTTCCAGGTCTCGGACGGCGCCTATATCCAGATCGCCGGCAAGGCGTTCGAAGCGGCAGGCTACGACTCGTACGCATTGCCGTTCACCACGCATCTTATGGTCTTTGCCGGCACCTATGGCGAATTCATATTGCCGATCCTTGTCATAATCGGCCTCTTTGCCCGTGTCGGATCGGTGGGGATGATCGCCTTCATCGCCGTACAGACCTATGTGGATGTGACCGGCCATGGTGTTGACCTCGGCACGTTGTTCAACGGCCAGTCGGGCGAGATCATCGACCAGAGGCTGTTCTGGATCTTCCCGCTCCTTTATGTGGCGTTGAAAGGGCCCGGTCTTGTTTCACTCGACACAGTCGTGTCGCGATGGTGGATCGCCCGGCACCCCGCTCACGCATAACCGGCTTTGCGGAAAACGAAAACGGCGCCCAACGGCGCCGTTCGCTGTCTCGTCCCGCTTTCGGTCAGGCAACCGTTTCGGCTTCGATCTGCTTGGCTGCGCCGGCAGACTTGTCGGCCGTGATTTCGATGCGACGCGGCTTCATGGCCTCGGGGATTTCCCTCACCAGGTCGACATGAAGCAGGCCGTTTTCGAGCTTGGCGCCTTTGACTTCGACATATTCGGCAAGCTGGAAACGGCGCTCAAACGTGCGTTTGGCAATTCCGCGATAGAGGAATTCGCCTTCACCGTCATCCTTGTTATCGGCTTTCTCGCCCTTGACCGTCAGCACATGCTCACGGGCTTCGATCGAAAGATCGCCTCCACCGAAGCCGGCGACGGCCATGGTGATCCGATAGGAACTGTCCCCGGTTCTTTCGATATTGTAGGGCGGATAGGTCTGGCTCTGGTCCGGCTGGGCAAGGCTGTCCAGCATGGTAAACAGACGGTCAAACCCGACGGTGGAACGGTAAAGGGGTGAAAAATCGACATGACGCATGGTCTTGTCCTCCATTGAGCGACAGTTTGATTTTGGCTTTTCATGCCCCCGCTTCAAGGGCGGACATTCAGCCAGCAGGCCCGTTTTGGCACCTGCAAGGTATAGGTAGGAGCTCGATTTCACCGTTTCAAGACGTGCTGAAAGCGGGCAAATCAGTGCGGTTTTCGCCTAATGATTCTTGATTGAAGCGGCGCTGCGCGCTCTAAGGGATTATGGACAAGAAAGCGCCCAGCAGCACCGGTGCGATTCACGACACGCCGGACAATCCGGTTCCCGGGAACGCGACATCGGGTTTCTTCGAAACCAATGACGGCAAGCGGCTGCGCTATGCGCTGTTCCGGTCGTCCGTGACCCGCGCCAAGGGCACGATCGTGCTGCTGCAGGGCCGCAACGAAACCATAGAAAAATACTATGAAACCATCCGCGACCTCACCGAGGCCGGCCTGTGGGTCGCCACCTTCGACTGGCGCGGACAGGGCGGCTCCGAGCGCCTGCTGCAAGGATCCGACGCCGGTCATATCAGGCGGTTCTCGGACTATGAGAGCGATCTTGAATTTTTCCTGGAAAACATCGTTTTACCCGATACGCGCCTGCCGTTCTACATCGTCGGACATTCCACCGGCGGTCTGATCGCGCTCTCCGCCGCTCCGCGCCTCGCCAATCGGGTGGAGCGCATGGTGCTGACATCGCCATTTGTCGGCATGCACCCGGGCAGATACGACACGGCCGCGCTGCGCTTGTTCGTGCGGGCTGCAAGCCTTCTCGGCTTCGGCCGCAGGTCCGCGACCGGAAGCAGGCAGCGCAATCTGAACTTTGAGGACAATGCGCTGACGTCGGACCGGGCGCGGTTCAACCGCAACCGGGCGATTTACGACGTCTGCCCCGATTTCATTCTCGGCGGCCCGACATTCCGCTGGCTGGCCGAATCCTTCAGAACCATGAAACGGGTCCATAATCCGGCCCATCTCGCTTCGATCCGAATCCCGACGCTCATTTTCGGGGCCGGCGCGGATTCGATTGTCCCGATCCAGGAGATCGAGCAGATTGCGTCGCATTTTCGCGCCAGCGAACTGATAACGGTCGACCATGCGAGGCACGAGCTGTTTCAGGAAGCAGATATCTTCCGCGAACAGGTGCTCGCCGGGATTACGGCTTTTCTGCCCGGCGAAGCCTGACTGCGTTATCTGTTCAGCAGTTCCAGCGCCTCGGCATGCAGCTTCGAACCGCCAGCGGCAATGATATTGCCACCCTGTTCCGGGCGTCCGCCGTCCCAGGTGGTCATCACGCCGCCGGCCGCTTCCACAATAGCGATCAGGCCACCCACGTCGTAGGCCTGCAGGCTGTTTTCGATGACCAGATCCACATGCCCGGAAGCAACCAGCGTATAGGCGTAGCAGTCGCAGCCGTAGCGAAACAGGTTCACCCGCTCTTCAACAGCCCGGTAGAGCGGCATTTCCTCGGGTGAAAACAGATGCGGCGATGTCGTAAACAGCGTTGCGGACGACAAGCCGCCGCAATCGCGGCTGCGAATGGCGCGCTGCCCGTCCGGCCCCCTGTAGAAGGCGCCGCTCTCATCGGCAACATAGCGTTCTCCGGTAAAGGGCTGGTCCATCAGACCCGCGACCGCCCGCCCGTTGCGGTACAGTCCGATCAGCGTCCCCCAGACCGGCAGGCCGGAAATGAACGCGCGCGTGCCATCGACGGGGTCGATCACCCACAGATATTCGTTCTCCAGCCCTTCACTGCCATATTCCTCGCCCATAATGCCGTGATCGGGAAATCTCTGCCTGACAAGGGATCGGATGGCCGCCTCGGCGGATCGGTCCGCTTCCGTTACCGGATCGAACCCGCCTTCAAGCTTGTTCGTCACGGCCGCATTGGTGCGAAAACGCGGCAGGGTCTGTTCGGCGGCGGCATCCGCGAGTTCGTGGAAAAAGTCGAGATCAGGTTGCATTGAGGTGTCCCGGACAGCAGTTCGGTCCACCTCCGCCGCGCAGCGCTTGGGCAGCGGGCGAAGATGTTCCAGCTTCAGTTTTACGGCAGTTTATTTTGCACTTGCGAAAAAATCTGTTCATCCCTTGACATTTGTGCAGCGCAACAATAAGATAAAAATGCAGCCAAATTGCTGCAAATGCCCTTATTGGGCGTTTCCTCCCTAGATTTGACCGCACCATACGGCGCGGTCTTTTTTTGCGTTCGCTTGAAGTGCGGGACCTATTCGGCCGCCATCGCGACATCGCCGAAGTCACTGGCGAAATAGTCCGTCAAAAGGCTCATAAAGCGGATGAGATCGGCGCGCAATTCCTCGAACCCCTCGGTCTTCTCGAACGTCTGTTCATTGACGTAAAGCCCGCGATTGATCTCGATCTGAATGGCATGCAGGCCCCGCGCCGGCCGGCCGTAATGTTCGGTGATAAAACCGCCGGCATAGGGCTTGTTGCGCGATACCGTATATCCAAGATCCTGCAGAACCGAGACCGCCAGTTGCGAAAGCGCCTCCGTCGCGCTCGTACCGTACCGGTCGCCGATCACGAAATCCGGCCGGTTCCTGTTCCCCGACTGCGCACTGGCCGGCATGGAGTGACAATCGACGAGCACACCGTAGCCGAAACGTGCATGGGTCTTGACCAGAAGCCGGCGCAACCGGTCGTGATAGGGCCTGTAGAACCGGTCTATGCGTTCCAGCGCCTCCTCGATGGCAAACCGTTTCCTGTAGATCTCCATATTTTCCGCGACCAGTTTCGGGATCGTCCCGAGGCCGCCCGCCACCCGCATCGAATTGGCGTTCACGAATGGCGGCATACGGCCCTCGAACATGCGCGGATCGAGTTCATAGGGCTCGCGATTGACGTCGATGAAGGCGCGCGGGAAATGCGCCGCAAGCAGCGGCGCGCCGATCTGCGGCGACGCATCGAAAAGCTGATCGACGTAATAGTCCTCCGAGCGGCGGATGGAATGGCGGTCGAGCCGGGAACTCGTCAGGAACGCTTCCGGATAAACGCGGCCGCTGTGCGGAGAATTGAAGACAAAGGGAACGGTCTGGTCGGCTGGCTGGCGCATCTCAAACGGAGGATGATCGCAAAAAGCGTCTTCGATCAATGGATTGCCTCCGAATTGCGCATTGTGGCGGCCACGCCCGCGCTCCTCCAAATCATGGGTCACGACGCTCATGTTGCCAGTTGAGGGCAGCCAAGTCCATAGATCGGGCCCCCATTGTCGCCATCGTGACCGGCTGTCATAAAAAAACATGTCAGAACCATATAAAATGTGCCGTGCCTGCGGCGCAAATTCACCCGATATTTACCTCGGCAGGTTTGAATGGATCATCTCTGCGTGATAACCGCAGTGGCGATGAATCCCCAAAAACGGGGCAGATACGGCCTGTTCTGTTCAACCCGGCAGCCACAGGGGTACAGGCACAGGATGGAAGGGCATGAGGAGCAGTATGAAAATACTACTTGCTGAAGACGACGACGACATGCGTCGTTTTCTCGTCAAGGCGCTGGAAAAGGCGGGATATGCCGTCCAGTCCTACGACAATGGCGCAAGCGCCTATGAGCGCCTGCGCGAGGAGCCGTTTTCGCTGCTGCTCACCGATATCGTGATGCCCGAAATGGACGGGATCGAACTGGCGCGCCGGGCAACCGAACTCGATCCGGACCTCAAGGTCATGTTCATCACCGGCTTTGCCGCCGTCGCGCTGAACCCGGAATCGAACGCTCCGAAAAACGCGACGGTTCTATCCAAACCCTTCCATTTGCGTGACCTCGTCAACGAAGTCGAAAAGATCCTGCAAGCGGCATGATTATCCGCTCAATCCGCCGAATGAGGCTTGACCACCGCGCCGTTTTTATGGTGTATGCGGCCGGTCGGATGGGCGGTTAGCTCAGCGGGAGAGCACTACGTTGACATCGTAGGGGTCACTGGTTCAATCCCAGTACCGCCCACCATACAAAACAATGACTTAGAAGAATGCGCCGTAGAGTGCAGTCGGTTCAGTGAACCGGTGCATTCCAATTTATATTGAAGAAGTCGGCATTTCACGCAAGGAGCGCATTACGTAAATCGCTGCCCGGACTGAAGGTTTGATCAAGCACTCTTTTGCTCACACAATCATATTAACATCTTGATTCTTAAACATGAATCATTATATGATGCACATGCGCGGGAACCTCTGAGATGACCTACGACAGCAAGCATATTGCGAATAGACTAATCCAACTTGCATATGATCGTGGCGAGACGTTAACTCCTATGCAATTGATAAAGTTGGTTTATATTGCCCATGGCTGGATGCTAGGGCTTTATCACCGGCCATTGATTGGGGATGATGTGCAGGCTTGGCAATATGGGCCTGTGATACCCAGACTTTACAATGCCCTGCGAAACTACCGCAGCAACCCGGTAACCGCGCAAGTGGGCGCGGCAAATACCCCTATTGATGGTGAAGCAGAGAGCATTCTGCGCCAAGTTTATGAGCGATATGGGAGAATGTCCGGCCCCGCACTATCACGACTTACACACGCAGCTGGAACACCATGGGCATACACCTATACGCCAGGTACCTTCGGCCTCGTGATCCCTACGGATATTATTGAGGATCACTACGCACAGCTTGAGGCTCGTGCTGGTTGACCGAAAAGGAAGCAAAACGATCAGAGAAAAAACTTCCGCCGCTTTCTGAACAAGAGAAGGCGGCAATAGATTCAGATGATGTTCAAAGCCGGGAAGAAGCAAAACAACTCGGTAGCGGTCTTTCGTCCGACGAAATCCAGCGTCAAGCTGAAGAAGCCGAGGCCGGCAGAACGGAACGATTTCGCGATCACTATGAAAACCTGGCGATTGTCACGCTCTACATAGTTTGGGGAGCACTTATCATTATAGGGCTCGCATGGTTGTACCACCTTATTGCATCACCAAGTTGGCCGCGGCTACCAGATGAGCAGGTCAATCAACTTCAGAACATAGTTACTGGAGGGGTGCTGGCTGGACTTGCTGGAGGGCACCTAAAGAAACGTCTGCGCTAGTGTCTTAGCACAGTGATTATGACTCTTTGGCATTGAGCTTTGGATAAGCTC
>NZ_CFHWAF010000103.1:0-14911 GCF_984452065.1 Hoeflea sp.
GGATCGAGACGTCATGCTCTACCTGCCGCGCCGTCGAGACGCGCAAGTAAAGCGCCGCCCGCAGTTTCACGCCGTTTTTCGCAGCACTCATGACCGCCCTCCGGCAGCTTTGCGACGTTTGGGCTCGATCAATTGCAGGTCGAGCGACACGCGCCCATAAGCGACCTTCGGCTTCAAGCGCCGGCCTTCGCCAGGCTCAATCTCAACGAGACCGTAATCAGCCATCTTCTTCAGGGTGCGCGACAGGTTCGACTTGGCCCGGCCGGTCATCTGCGCCAGTTCATCCAGCGATGCCGGCGCTCGCTCGGCGATCGTGCGCAGGAGTTCGCGATTGCCCGCCGAAAGGATCCGGGCGAACGACTCTGTGGACGTGAACCACACCTTCGGATCGTTCGGACCCGGACGCTCCTCGCCGCGCGCGACGCGGAGCGTGCGGGCCTTCATGTTCTCATAGTCGGCGATCCCGACCTTCAGCGTCTTCATGTCGTCACTCCGCGCTCCTTTTAGCACCGCATCGACCATCTCCCAGAAATCGGCGAGCCGCGTCGCCGCATCCCGGTAGTCGTAGGGGCGCACGGTCCGCAACCGGTGACGGTGGTCCTGCGGCTCGCCGCGCTTTCGGTCGCCCACCGGATGCGCATTGTCGAAACCGGCCAGCCGCGCGCCGCCCGGTCCGTGAAGCGTCAGCGCGTAATCGAGCCCATGGGGCTTTTCCGGGCTGACCGGAACCTTGGTGACGACGAACTTGACCCAATGCCCGCCCGCCGGATCGACGACCAGCACTTCGCCGTCGAGATCGAGCAAGGCGTCAAGGCTCGGATCGCGCGCCTCTTGCGTCATGATAAGTTATCTTTTGATGATGACATTGTCAAGCCCGATCCGGGTCTTTCGGACCGAAAAGCTCGTCCAGAATGTCGCCGAACCATCGTTCGATCACGTCCACCTCTTCGGGCGTGACGGGCACTTTCTCGGGCCAATCGTCGACGACCCGCCAATCGGACAGATCGTCCTTGACCGAACGGTTCGGTGTCGCCGGCTCCGGCACGATTTGGGCGTAGTCGTACAGGTCGATCTTGTCGGATCGGTCCGCGTCAAAGCGTTTTCGTCTTGATCGTTGAGAAGCCATCCCTCGACCTTGACGTCCCCGAACGCAGAACTGAACCCGCTGCGCCGCGTCGTAGGGCTCCCGGCGGCAGAAACTGGCAATCGGCGGGACGCGTCGTTCCGGCCAAGGAGACCGCCTATGATCATTTCCACCATCCTCAGCTTGCTCGGCCTCGGCGTCATCTGCTGGGTGCTGTTCAACGTCGCTGTCTACGCGCTGCCGTTTTTCGTCGCCGTCACCGTCGGACACACTCTCTACACGTCGGAAGTCGGCCTCATCGGCGCGATCGCGGCGGCCTTCTTCGCCGGCGCCGCCACGCTGATCCTGGGGCAGATCGCCTTCGCCACGATCCGCTCGATGCCTATCCGTCTCGCGCTCGGCATGCTCTACGCACTGCCCGCCGGCATCGCTGGCTTCCACGCCATCAAGGGCCTGTCCGGGATGGGAGGTGCTGACGAGACTTGGACACTCGTCTTTGCCGGCATCGGCGCGGCCATTATCGGGATGCCGAACGCGACGGCGATCGTGGCCGCGAGGCCCACCGTCATGCTGTTGTAATTGTGGGGCGACACGCGGACCGATTTCTCTGCAGCGGCTCTAGCGATGGCATACATTTCAAGGATGCCGCCAGCGGCGCAGACATCGGGGTTGATGAGGGTAACAGCCCCGCTTTCGAGCAGGGGGGCGAAACCAAACCCTGTATTCAAAGTTTCGCCTGTCATCATAGGCACGTCGGTCTGCGTGGCGAGTCTTGTATAGGCGTATGTCTCACGCGGATCGAACGGATCCTCGATCCAGCTTATCCCGAACGGTTCAAGGCTGCGGCAAATCTCAAGTGCAATGTCGGTATCTGGAAAACGCCAGATGTCGATGGCAATACCCGCGCCGGGGCCGATGGCCTCGCGAACGGCTCGCACCTTCTCAGCACCTTCGGCTACGGTTTCACCAAGCCGGTAGGGATAGATCTTTATCGCTTTGAAGCCCGCATTGATCTGGTTTGCCGCATAGCGTGCGATGTCTGCAGACGTGTGCGGCTTCTTCGTCCAGATGTTCGCGTAGAGGTCGATACGATCGTGCACAGGACCTCCGACAAAATTCAGGACCGGTGTGTTGAGTGCCTTGCCAAGAGCGTCCCACATCGCGATCTCGATGGCGCTTGCAGCCGCCACAACATCGCTGCCGGTTTGCTGTTCGCCAAAGGCGTTCTGAGCGATGTGCAGCACGCTTCGCGTCTGCGAAATCTCCACTCCGATAAGGTGTTCAGCCAGCGCCTGGATCATCGTAACGAGAACGCGCTCGCGATAGGTGAACGTATAACCTTCGCCCCAGCCGATAACGCCGCATGACGTCTCCAGCCTTACGAAGACATATGGAATGCGTGAACACCATGCATCCGGACGCGGAGCGCCGGGGATCAGGAAAGTCTCGATCCGGGCAATCTTCATGGCATGACCGTACCGACCTTGTCGCGGATGCGGGCCGGAAGGTGTGTTTTTACATCTACGAAAGCGTTGCCGCCAATACCCTCCCACGCCAGCGCCCGTTGCACGGCTGTTCGTTCCTGCAACTTGCGTAGGGTTGCCGTGAGGTTGGCGAACGCTTTCACTTCCTCGATCTCAATGGCGTGGTCGCCGACCGGATACATCTGCGCCCACCGAACACAGCATCCGAGATAGAAATCGCAAACGGAAAGGCCGCCTTCAAGGAACCAGTCTCCGTCATGGTCCCCCAGAACCCGGTCGATCAGTTCGAAATGCCCGTGCATTCTTTTCTGGGTTGCAAGCAGAAGCGGGTCGATCTCCTCGTTCGAATTCACATAGCGCTCAGGGTAGAAGCGAATGTTCAGATCAGCGTGGATAGTATTGGACAGCATGAAGAGCCATTTCAGGTAGTCTCCGCGTGCCTTATGGTCGGACGCCTTCGGAGCCAGACTGTCATGCTTGTCGGCAAGGTAGAGCAGGATCGCGCCGGTCTCGAAGAGCGCGATGTCTTCCTCCTCATCAATCATGAGAGGCAGGAGCCCGCGCGGATTAAGCCGCAGGAAGTGTTCGTCGCGGTCCACCCGCTTGCGGGGGACTTGCCGATCTACGTAGTCGAGCCCCATTTCTTCCAACACCATGCGGATAACGATGTTGGCGCTGTCTGGGTTGAAGTAGAGGGTATATGACATGGGGGGCTTCCTGAAGGTCTGCTCAGTCGAAAAAGGCCATCGCCCGAAGCTCGATGCTCTTGCGAGGAGCGGTAGACGAAAGTGATGTCGGATCGTCGAATGCCGTGTGTGGCGTGAAGGGATGCGAGACGTCCTCAGCGGAGTCGAAGCCACGAAACAGGATCGCCTCGTGTGGTTTCATCTCCGGGAAGTAGAACCAGCGGTGTGTGTCCTTGTGCAACACCTCGTAGACCTCGCCGCGTCGGTCGCTGTAGATGATGTCTGCCTTTACGAAGTCCTCCCGCGCGACAGACTGTGCATCAGCGACAGCAAGTGGTGACGTGAAGACGGGGTTTTCGATGGGGCGCCAGAGGTTGACCTGGGCAAAGCGATTGCGCAGGCGTGCCACAGCGTCATCGCCGCCTACGATGTCGATGACCCGCTGGATCGTTGAGGCTGCCGTATAGTCGTTGTGAACGTGTCGCGCGGGTTTCCGGACACCTTCGGTGCTGGCATCGGTCCGAACGGTATGGTCGAAGATCAGAACCTCGGATGCGCCAAGACGCTCGCGGAAAAGCTCGATCACTTGCGGGTAGTAGTCAGCGACGATGTCCGCATAGCAGAAGCTTAGTGGTATGACCCTCAACGGCGGGTTCGGGCTCAATCCGGTCATGCACAAGCAGACGCTCGGAAGGCCCATGGCCTGCTTGTAGCGACTTAGCACTTACGTATGCTTAGCAGTATTGATCATTGCCGCGCACCGGGAAGTCATGTCATCGTAGTGCGATAGCGAAGGAATAGTTCGCATTTTTATCTCGCACGGCCCGCCATACCTTTTTGCAAGTCTTTGTACGATATTCTACGCTATAGCCTGTCTTTGCCGCACTCTTGCTATCTCACATTTCAGCAATCTGGCAGATAATCGCATCATTTCGGCCGGTCGCGTGTGCCGCAGCGTCCGCAACATCCTTTGCCTACAGATATCTCGCGGTGAAAAGAAACACCGCGAGCATAGCAGGAAATGAGCGAGATCGTGCTGAAACGGCATAGTGAGATCCAACGGATGGAAGACGGCTGTTCGCTGCGGTTGTGAAGTCGCCGAATGCAATCAGCGGAAACGGACTCTCTCGTGGAAATCGTGCAGCGGTCCTCACTATATGACGCGCGGGGCGGACAGAAGAAGGTCGCCTCAAGTGCTACGGTCACTTGGAAAGCGACGCTAATATCCGCCGAACATCCACAGCCGGCAGACGACACCTAGGGTGGTCATGGATTGTAGTTAGGGCAGCATGGAGACGACCAGCACCTACGATTCCCTCGCGGTCAAATTCTTCTATAATCCAAAGCACCCCATGCATCTCCACACCTTGCTGCACACAGAGGTCGCGAAGAACGCCATCCCCGGTCAATAATGTCCAGCGCCGCGCTTCAGCGAGAGAAAATGCGAATGTGTCGGGCGTCGACAAGACCTTGATCTCCCGACGTAGGCCAGTGGCCCTAGACAGTTCAGCAGGAGAGAGCTCAACCACTTGCAGACCGAGCGTTCTGAGACGGTCTCCGAGCTCTCCTGCGAGTTCTTTTTTGTAGAGGAGGTCCGGAACGCAAAAATCATAAGGCAACCGAAACAGATGTTCGAGAAGCTCGCCTCGATCGAGGTCGATGATCACCGACGTATCAGAGACGAGTACTGCCATGATTAGCTCAGCGGGTTGTCTAATCTTGCACTCAGCTCACGCACCGAAATCCCCAGTAGCTCTGCGGCTCGAGGTTCACCAATCATGTTCTCTGCAAGGGCGCGGTAACATAGGCGTTCAAACCTCTTGGGCTCCTCCCATTCGGGTGGAATAGCCCCTGGCTCTGCATATGGCGGTTTACGCCATCCTCTCTGGTTGAAGAGTTTGAAGAGTTTGACGAATGCACTCTGGTTCAGGATGCCAAGGTCTTTACACCGATAAGCGATCGCCTGAATACTCACGCCGAAGCGATCTTTCAAAGCAACAAGCTCCCCAAGAGACACCGACGATCTGTTAGAGCCCATTTCGGCGCGCAGCGTATCGGCTGGGATCAGAAACGCACCCGCAAATCTATGGGCCGCCTTCTCAATCTCCTGGTCGCTCATGCTTGGCGCAGGGTCGATTACCATGTGTCCAAGTTCATGAGCCAGCGTAAAACGCTTCCGCTCCGACCAGGCATCGCGATTCACAACAACGACCCTTGCCGCCATTTGATCCTTGCGACGAACCTTTGCTGCTAGACCGTCGATATTCTGAAGAACGAGTGAAAGCACCTTGATGCCTCGTTCCTCAAGGAGCTCCGCCAGTTGAGGGATCGGGTCATTGCCCAAACCCCAATCCTCGCGCACCGATCTCGCTGCGTCCTCCGCATCTCGTATGTCGATCACCGGATGGGGCGCGCTACGTGGTTTCTCCCAATCAACGCTTTTGAGATGCAACAGGTCTTCTATAGCGAGATAGCGTTCGAGCAAGTGCACGGAGTTCGCTTCAATCGCAGCTTCCTCGCGGGCTGACGTGTTGGGCTTCTTGCGGAAATCCACACCCTCCAGAACGAGATCGTCGTCGCTTAGAAGATATTCTTCCGAGACGTTCAATGCATCCGCCATTGCGAGAAGCACGCTTGAGCGAGGCATGTCCTCGTTGCGTTCGTATTTGCCTATTGCTTGCGCCGTGACCAGCCCGTCGATCTGCGCCGACAGGTCGCGCAGTGACAGGCCGGCTGCTGCGCGAGCGATGCGGAGCCTGTGACCAATCATGAGTTCATCCTTTTTACCGGTTTACAAAACTAACATTTATATGGAAGGTGGTAAACCAATCCTCAATGGCTTATATTTGACGCAAACGACATCTGCGGGTCGCAATTGGACTCGTGCGCAATCTGTAAACTGCGGCCTTTCTTGATACGACCAGGTGGGCGGCTTGAGCAAAAGAGAATGGCCATGAACATGCAGTTCACCGGCGAGTTGCCCAAGGGCATCCAGAAAGTCACCAACCTACCTGACGATCGCCTAAGGGCACTGTGGGATTCCATCATCCTCGAGGATGACGTGAAAACCCAGCTTCTGTCTCAAGCAGTCCTGAACTACACCGTGCGGCCGAAAGTCGCCCGTTCGGTTCTGCCGCTGCACGGCGTCGTTCTGCTCGTCGGCCCACCCGGGACCGGCAAGACGTCCCTTGCCAAAGGCTTGGCAAACAGAACCGCAGAGGCTTTCAAAGCCTCAAATTTCCGGCTTGTCGAAGTCGAGGCGCATGGTCTGACCAGTTCCTCAATGGGCAAAACACAGCGGGCCGTCGCAGATCTATTTGCGCAAACGGTATCCGAGCTGGCCAGCGGTGGCCCGACAATCGTTTTGCTGGACGAGGTCGAGACCCTTGCCGTTGATCGCTCCAAACTGAGCATGGGCGCCAATCCGGTAGATATCCACCGCGCTACAGATGCCGTCCTTGTGCAACTCGATCTGCTGGCCGAGGCCCATCAGAACCTGCTCTTCATTGCAACCAGCAATTTCCCAGAGGCCGTCGACAGCGCCTTCGTCTCGCGGTGTGACCTGGTGATGGAAGTCCCACTTCCCAATGCCGATGCCTGCAAGAAAATCCTGGAAGACTGCCTTGCCGGTCTCGGCACAGTCTACCCCAAGATCGCGGATCTGGCGAAACACCAGCAATTCAAAGCCTGCGCCGCCGAGTTCGTCGAATTGGACGGCCGCACAATCCGCAAGACCGTCGCTAACGCGCTGGCTGCAAGCCCCCAAGTGGCGCTTAAGCCCGAAACTGTGACGCTCGATAACATCACTGCCGCGGCAAAAGCGGCCCGCAAGTCCAGAACCATCAAGGAGAGCTCCTGATGGCGACCGTCACCCGCAGAACAATCCGTAGTTCGCCGCATCGCGATGCGCTTGCGACATGGACTGTCATCATCGATCTCCTGACGGCGACAAATACCGACGCGCGGACCGAACTGGAGGACGTTTCGGGCATCGCCAGCAGCACCATCGCCGACAAAGCTTGCGAAAAGTCCGGCATCATCGTCACCTGCGAGGGACCGCAAACTCGCCTCTATTGTCTCTTCGATGACGATGCGATCGATGGGACCGATGCCAATGAAGATGTCCTCGCCTTCGATCCCCTGAACGGGGATTGGTCGATCTCGCTGCCCTGTCATCCCGATGATCTGTCCTGGGTGCAGTCAGCGCTCAAGGAAAAGAGCAACAGGGTCACGGCCCGCGATCAGAACGAGAAGAAACAGGCAAGCGACAGCGCCGCGCGCGGGTCGTCAGGCCTGGAGCTAGATGTAGAAGGATTTCTGGGATCATGACAAGCGTTATTACCTATTCCCGGACGCAGTCGGTCACCTATGTGGCCGACAACATCCTAAAAAGCCTCAAGGACATCATCCGCGAAAGCGGGATGAACCCCACCAAGTTCGTCAACGACAGCGACGTGAACATGCGGGGCCTCAAGACCTGGCTTGAATCAGAGCATCTCGAGCGCATCACGCTGGAAGTCTACAACCCAACAACGGACAGGCTGATCACCCGCTGGGATATCGATGTGCGCTATGACTGGTCCTCGGGTGACGCCTCATTCTGGACAGATACCGAGCAGCTCAAATGGGCAATCAGGAAAGCCGGGGTCGCACCGTCGAGCGCAGAATACGATCTAATCCTACACAATAAAGCCGGGCGTCCCGATGTCTCTGGCTGGTCCGCTTGCGGCTACCGGTCGACCGACGGGATGGTGCGCCAGAGCCTCGGCTCGACGATCGAACATAACGGGTTGGGGGCGTCAGCGTCCTATTGGAGGAAGGCCTCATGATCACGCTGACCGACGCCTTCAAAAAGTTCAAAAGCCGTCTCGAGCTCAATGATAAGGAACAGGCCAACGCGTCCAAGCGCCAGACCGAAGTCCGCGATTTTCTTGATACGAAGTTTCAAATCTCGCGCAGTTTTCTGACCGGAAGTTACGCGCGTTGGACCAAGGCTAAGCCGCTCAAGGATGTCGACATCTTCTTTGTTCTTGGCAAGGACGAAGAGCACTATCTGGAGAAACACCCCGATGACATCTTGACAGCCTTCGACAGCGCGCTCGTTGACAAATACGGCCGCTCGGCAGTCACGAAGCAAAGCCGCTCTGTGGGCATCGATTTTGGCGTTGTGGTCGATTCTGACGATAACACGGACTACAGGGTCGTTAGCGTCGACGCAGTCCCTGCCTTCGTCGATGGCGCCAACTACACCATTCCAAACAATGCTACAGGCAAGTGGATGGGCACAAACCCCGAAATCCACGCCAAGAAAGCCACAGCCGCCCACCAAGCCTATTCGAATGAGTGGAAGGCCTTGGTGCGGATGGTCAAGTACTGGAACCAAAACAGTCGCCACGGCGATAAGCCGATCAAGCCATCCTTTCTGGTCGAAGTGATGGCAATTGAGTGCCTTTACGGCGGGTGGGGCGGGTCGTTTGACCGCGAACTTCAGGCCCTCTTTGCGACGCTACGCGACCGCATCCACGAGGATTGGCCGGATCCTGCTGGCCTTGGCGCCCCCGTCAGCGATCGCATGGACGCAGCTGCTGTGACGCGGGCCCAGTCGATCATCGATGCGGCCAATCGCGACATCGCCAATGCCATCAACTTGGCTCGCCGAGGTCAAAACGGAGAAGCGCTCAAAGCATGGCGGTCATTCTTCGGTCCAAAGTTTCCGCTTTCCTAGTTTAGAAAATGCCAAACCCGATCGCTCCAAGACTAAATGGTGACGACTATCAAGCGCGCCACTTCTGGTGCCATGCGCTCGATATGTTGGATCCGCACTCAGGTATTCAGTCCGTAGGGTATGAGTGGAAAGAAGCGAAATCCTTCGACGATGTCTCTGTCTTCTACGACCCGCCAAGAGGTCAAGCGCACCAACAGCCGCTATCGCGCCATTTCAAGCAGATCAAATGGCAAACCACGCGTGCCAATCGCTTCGGCTATGAAGATTTAGCGGATCCTGCGTTCATAGGTGCTACCGCGATTTCGCTACTTGTACGATTGAAAGACGCTAGGCAGCCAAGCGAGCCTGTCACGCGCTTTACCCTCGTTACCACTGCCCGAATAACGGACAACGACCCGCTCGCCGAGATGGTATCCACCGAAGATGGTGTGCTTCGGCTTGACAAACTTCGCGTCGGAAAGGGCCCGGGAAGTAAGATGGGAAAGGTCCGAAAGTGCTGGCGCGACGCCTTGTCTGTTTCTTCGGACGATGAGCTTTTTGCGATCCTTGACAACTTCGCAATCTTGGACGGACAACCGGACATGGAAGCAATGCGTGATGTGGTTACCACAAAGGCGAGATCCGTCGGCATTCAGATTCCACTCTCATCGGCTTCTGCATCGGATTTTCGATTTGACTCTCTTGCGCGACAATTGGTCAAACGTGACATTCAAATCCTGAACCGAAGCTCACTAGTTCGGTTCTTGGCCGAAGAAGGTATTGATATTGCTCCAACGCTAAGCTCAACGCCTTCAATCACTAGTGTTGGAATTCAGAGTTTTGATCGCCTAGCTAGTGATCTTTCGAGCCTTGAAAGCGGCAATGTTCTGTCGCTTCTACCCATGTTCGATGGTCGATATCTGAAACCCGAAAACACCTGGGAAAGCGTTTCGGATCAGATCGATGCATTTCTCTCAGGAAAAGCTCGATTGGCACAATCGATGCGTCTGATCTTGGACGCACATGCCTCGATTGCCTTTGCTGCCGGGCGCGTGCTCCATCTAAAATCGGGTGTCCGACCGGAACTTGTCCAAAACGGTCGCAAAGGCACAGAGATTTGGCATGCAGAAGACGGGAGCCATTCCAATGCTCCACGCTTTGAGCTCAGAGCGGAGGAATTCGGCCAAGGGCAACATCTGGTCGTCGCTGTCAGCGTCGCAAGATCAACCGTTGAGAGCGTCAGAACCTACCTGTCTTCGGTGGAACTACCCGTGGGCCGGCTCCTCGTCTTCGAACTTCCAAATGGCCCCGATCAGACGGGCATTGCGGGTGGCCAACATGCGGCGGTTTTGTCAGACCAGGTAGCAACAGCCATCAGAGACATTAGATCGGAGTTGGATTTCCAGACTGTCGACCTTTTTGTTTCAGGACCAAACAGTTTCGTCTTCTACCTTGGCCAGCAGGCGCAAGCGATAGGTCCCCACCAGATGTATGAATTCGACTTCGACGGGACACGGTGTGGTAGTTACTCTCCAAGTGTTTAGTTGCAGCACGTCGGCGCTTGCGCAGAGACGCGTTGTCGACCGAGACGTCACGAGCATGGAGAAAATACAAGGCATGTGATGGTGACTTGATGGTCGTAGCACAGCGTTCCGTTGCGGCCTGTAGTGCGCTATGTTCTCGCGCTTGGACCTGTTCTATCGTAGCGCTATAGTGAAGGAATAGTTCGTATTATCGACTCGCATGGGCCAGGACCGATATGACGCGAACCCATGGCTGGGCGCCGAAGGGCGAGCGGCTGATTGCCAGGGTCCCGCACGGCAAGTGGAAGACAACCACCTTCCTGGCCGCGCTGCGCCATGACCGCATCGAAGCACCTTGCCTGTTCGACGGGCCGATCAATGGCGAGCGGTTCCTGGCCTACGTGGAACAGGCCCTGATGCCTACCCTCAAGCCTGACGATGTGGTTATCCTCGACAATCTGGGCTCGCACAAGGGAAAGGCGGTGCGCCAGGCCATCCGAAACGCCGGTGCGCATCTGATCTTCCTGCCCAAATACTCTCCTGATCTCAATCCGATCGAACAGGTATTTGCCAAGCTCAAGACATTGCTGCGCAAGAAGGTCGCTCGCACCGTCGAGACAATCTGTAATGCCATCGGCGAACTCCTCGGCTGCTTCACCCCGCAAGAATGCGCAAACTACATCAAAAACGCAGGATATGCGTCAAGCTAATGACAGGAGGCTCTAGGGGCGGCCTGGAAAGCCAAGACAAATCACGATGAACCGCGTGAGTACCTGTCCGTTCAGCTCGACGATCCGAGTTTCCCCGAGCCCATCCGCGCGGCGCTGTTCGAGGAGGATGGGGCGGCGTTTCTGGTTTGGAATAGAAGGGAAGGGTAAAAGCTGACACCAACCATACAACATTCCCTATTATTGGATCGACACAAAAACCTAACTATGATACGGCCGAATAACCTAAGAGTCGTTCGGCATTAAAACCTAAGAGTCGCGCGACGCAATAACCGAACGGTGGCTCGGGTCTGATGGCGACTCCGTCCAAGAAACTGGCTGAATCACTGGAAGCGCTCAAAGCGCTACAGGATGGCGGTGCAATTGTGATCCGCTCGGACAGCCTGACGCGCACCCACCGCGAGCGGCTGCTGAAGAATGGATTTCTGCAGGAGGTGATGAAGGGCTGGTACATCCCGTCAAGCCCGAGCGACTGGGATGGCGATACGACGCCTTGGTATGCGTCCTTCTGGGACTTCTGCGCCGCATATCTGAGGGAGCGTTTCGGCACGACCTGGTGCATCGCCCCGGAACAATCCCTCAAGCTGCATGCCGGCAACCGCACCGTCCCCGCGCAGCTTCTGGTGCGTGCCGAAAAAGGCGGCAACAAGCCCACCAAGCTAATGCACGGCACCTCGATCTTCGATGTTCGGGCCGCGCTTCCGCCAGCAAAAGATATCGTCGAAGACGGCAGCCTGCGCCTTTACAAGCCCGCCGCCGCATTGGTGGAAGCTCCGGCCGGATTCTTCACGCAAAGCCCGACCGATGCCCGCACGGTGCTCGCGCTTTTTGCTGACGCATCGGAGATCCTTGCCCACTTGCTGGAAGGTGGGCACAGCGTCGTCGCTGGACGTTTGGCGGGCGCCTTTCGCAATATCGGCCGCAAACGCATTGCCGGTGACATCCTCAAGAACATGAAGGCTGCGGGTTACATTGTTCGCGAAACCGATCCGTTCGAAGGCCGGCTGCAATTCGACTTGCCCGTCCGCGAGCGCTCCCCCTATGCTGCACGCATCCGACTGATGTGGCAGGCGATGCGCGGAGATATCACGGATAACTTCCCACCCGCGTCAGGCCGTCCCAACGATATCGAAGCCTATCTGAAACGCATCGACGAAATCTACGTGACGGATGCCTATCACTCGCTGTCGATCGAGGGCTACCGTGTTAGTCTGGAACTGATCGAGCGCGTGCGTTCTGGCAACTGGAACCCGGACCAGGACGAGCAGGATCGCGAGCATCGAGACGGGCTGGCCGCCCGCGGCTACCACCTTGCGTTTCAGGCCGTGAAGAAAAGCGTGCGCGCTGTCCTCGGCAACGAAAACCCTGGCGTGGTTGCTGATCGCGATCACGGTGACTGGTATCGCGAACTGTTCGCACCAAGCGTGACCGCCGGCCTTGCCAAACCGGCCGACCTTGCCGGATATCGCAGCTACCGCGTGTTCATCCGCAACTCAATGCATGTGCCGTTGCCCCCACACGCGGTGCGCGACGCGATGCCGGTCTTCTTTGAACTGCTTGCTTCCGAAGAGGATCCGGCCGTTCGGGTGGTGCTCGGGCACTTCGTCTTCGTCTACATCCACCCCTACATGGACGGCAACGGCCGCATGGGGCGCTTCCTGATGAACGTGATGCTGGCATCTGGCGGCTATCCTTGGACCGTTATCCCCGTCGAGCGCCGCGACGACTATATGGCTGCCCTCGAGCAAGCGAGCGTCCATCAGAACATCTCTCCCTTCGCGAATTTCGTGGGAGTTCTTGTCAATGACGGGCTCCGGGGCCGACCAGTGGCGAAGGTGCCGGACGAGCCCCCGGCAAAGCAACAACAGGAGGCAGGTCTGGGGCGGGAAGGGAGGGCTCAATGAGCGCGCATGTCCACGATCTCGTAGCCGAAGCTGTCAGCTATGTCGCTGAAACGCGACGGCTGAGGGAAAACTCAATCCGGCCGTTCGTATGATTCACGGCTGGGGACAACCATCAAGTACTGCTTTTTCGGCTGGGTTGCGGTGCGGGACGCCAATGTTATTTTGGCTTTCGGCCGGCAAAGAGAGGTGCTTAATAGTATAGCGTTCAAGGTTACGGCACGAACACTGCTGGAATTAGGTGAGGAATTAATTGGTTCGGACGCAGTTGCCCTTTACGAACTTGCAAAGAATTCTGTCGATGCCCGTTCTCCGGTTGTACGTATCAAAGTGCAATCGGTACTACTCTACTCCCGTTATCGGCATGCCCTTGATCTCCTCGATGAGGGTGAAATGCCGTTGGCCGAAATCCGAAATAACATTGAGCAGTGGATTCAACTCGACGCACACTCAGGCGCTGCGCGTTCATTGCTCCGTTCCCTGACCGGGGCAAAAGATGCTGATGAATTTAGGCGCCTACTTACCGAAGGCTACGGGGATATCAACTTTGTCGAGGTTTCGGATGACGGCGAAGGAATGTCTTTTCACGATCTCGAGGACGTATTCCTTACGATTGGAACGCGATCACGGCGTAAGGAAAAGAGCACTTGGGATGAAAGCGATGAGGACCCTCCTCGTACTCTTTTGGGTGACAAAGGCGTTGGCCGGCTTTCGGTCATGAGGCTTGGAGAGAACCTATCGGTCAGGACTACCAAGGCCGGGGAGCCGAGATGGAATGACCTCAAGATCGATTGGACTAGGTTCAGCCACGACTCCGACGCTTTGCTGGAGGAGGTTCCGGTTGCGCCGGAACGCGGCCCCCGAAAAGACGACGCGGACGTGCAGGGTACAACAATTCGTGTTTCTCACCTTAAGGGCGATTGGACGCGAGCGAGGTTCGGCCAGATGCTGAACTCAGAATTCTCGCGCATGGTTGACCCATTCGACCGCCGCCGTGGGAACCACCTGTTCCGCATCACATACAACGACCAGCGTGTGACGCTGCCTCAAATCCCACAAAGGCTGTTTGACCTGGCACATGCAAAAGTCTCTGCAAAATTCGACTATTTGCCTGATGGTCAGGCCCAACTGGTCATTGAAATGGAATACCGCCTTAATACGCACAAAAAAAGGTGGTGACGCTGCCAGAAGTGCGCCTCGTCTCCGTAACGCAAACACGTTCGACGCGCGTTCTCCGTCGTCTTGGTCCCTTCAAAGTAGAGCTTTTGTCCTTCAGGATGCCGTTCGACTTGTCGCGGGCGAGGAACCACAGACAGACCGGAATCTGTGTGGTGTAGAACAACTGCCCCGGCAGGGAGACCACGCAATCGACGATGTCACGGCGGATCATCTCGGCGCGAATGTCCCCTTCTCCTGACTGGTTCGACGAGAGCGAGCCGTTAGCCAGCACGAAGCCCGCCAGCCCGTGCGGCGCGAGATGGTGAACCATGTGCTGCATCCACGCGAAGTTCGCGTTGGACGCAGGCGGCACGCCGAACTTCCAGCGCACATCGGACTTGCGGCGCTCACCGCCCCAGTCAGAGACGTTAAAGGGCGGGTTCCCCGACCGCTTCGGCACCGACGGCCTGCCGGAGGGTTGGGACACCACTCCCCTGCTGGACTTGGCGAACTGGGACAATGGTGCCGCATACAAGAACATGCACTTCAGCGATGAGTCTGATGCGCTCCCTGTCGTTAAGATAGCAGAGCTCAAACCGTCAGATAGCAAACTGCCGTTCTGACCCATGAAGCTGATTGGGGC
>NZ_CFHWAF010000103.1:14921-16319 GCF_984452065.1 Hoeflea sp.
GAAATTCTGACAGTCTCCGTGTGCCGGGTTTGGCAGAGTTTATAGGGTTTGTGGGGGCTGTTGCCGCTGGAATTGCGTCACCGGTGCATTTTACCTGCGCCGGACGGCGGCAAACCCTGCAAACCCGTCAAAACCAGCCGCGGGGAAACCTGCCTGCGCAAGCGCCATAGCCGTCCGAGGTGCCTTGCTGGAGGTGCGTGGATGGGTTGCCATGGGCTAAACCCAAACCGGACGCCAGAGGAGGCGTGAGCCTGCCTATGTCCGGCCATTTTGGCCTTGCCGCTCTGAAGCATCGCCACCTGCGTTCTCGAACAACAGAAGCGTGGATCGCTGCTTTAGCTCTGGCCCATAGCAGCGGACATGGAGTTGGCCGAAGTCGTCGCGGTGTATCGTGTAGACGAGATCGCCGGAGATGACTTTTTCCACCTGCTTGGCGGCGAGGCGGTAGCGCAGGAGAACGGCGAACAGACCGAGACAGAAAGCGAGCGGCACCACAAGCCAAGCGAATTTCATCCAGTCGGATAGCGACTGGTAGGTGTCGAAGAAATCCTGCCAGAAATTGTAATCGTCCAAGGTCGTTCCACTCCAGGCCAATGGAACATCAATAACCTAAAATGGGATAATCCGAAACCGGGATTACGGGTCGAGCTTCTTGAAGTGGAAGCTATGACCAAGAGCCTACACACCGCTCAATATGCTGCACTGATCCGCGTCTTGGTTGAGGCGCGGAAAGAGAGCGGGCTTACGCAGCGGGAAGTTGCCGATCGGCTGGGAAAACCGCAGTCTTACATCGCCAAGCTTGAAGGTGGCGAACGGCGTCTAGACGTCGTGGAGTTTGTCGCGCTCGTGAACGCGATGAATTCCGAACCCGCAGCGCTCTTTGCTCGCCTTCTCTGCGCGCTCGAATCGGCTGGGGATTAATGGTGCGAGAAATCAGCCTACTAAACTAGGCTTGTCATCTAGATTATGGCTGAAGTATCAGAGAGTTGGGTGGTGCCGCTGATAGGACTCGAACCTACGACCCCATCATTACGAATGACGTGCTCTACCAGCTGAGCTACAGCGGCTTACCGTTTCAAAGACGACCCTACTATCGCCCTACTAATCTCAACTCCACTTCGCCAACTCGTTGGCTTCACACGACATTTGCGAGCGGACCCGCACATTACGAATTGTTCTGCCAACTGATATAAAGCGATCCGGGCCGTACCGTCCGCGCATGAGCTGGGCCTCAGCGCTTTAGCCGTGCGTGCGGGCAAACTCAAGGGCCGCCTGAAGGGGAGTCGGCCCGACTCGCTTTCATTTTTTACACGTCCCGCCATGCTGGGTGGCCGCAGGTGAGTCTTCAGAATTCTTCGACCGTTAAGAAGCGATTTTGAGGCTTGAGGTTGGCCTTAG
>NZ_CFHWAF010000104.1:0-16276 GCF_984452065.1 Hoeflea sp.
TATGGTCGTGCCGATAAAGCCGGGCGCCAGCATGCCGAGAAGTATCAGCCAGAATACGGGATCCCGTACCACTTCCGACCTGGTCCAGTGCCTCGGGACCCGGCTGAACTCCGGGCCGTCGCTCGATCGCGGTTGCCGTTCGACACGCATCAGCATGTAGATGGCCGGTAGCGCGATGGCGATCAGAACCCCGGCGGAAAGAAGCCACGTATTGCGCCATCCGACACCGACGACTATCGAGACATAAAGAATCGGAAAGACCGCCTCACCTACCTGATGGCCGATGGTCGCGGCCGACACCGCGCGCCCGCGTTGCGCCACATACCACCGCCCCATTGCGGTGATGGCGTTGTGCGTCATCATCCCCTGGCCGAAAAGGCGCAGCCCGAAAATGGTCAGCACGAGAACGGTCAATGTATCGGCAAAGGCCATGGCTGCGGCGAAGCAGGCCAACAGTGGAACGATCAGCAGCGTCACGCGCGACACGCTCAACACGTCGACGATGCGTCCGAACTGCGTGAGCACGAGCGCGCTTGCCAGCGTCGCCAGCATATAGAGTGTGCCGAACTCGCCATGGCTGAGACCGAACTCGGACCGTATCGACCCAGCGGAAAGAGCGATGAAAAAGGTCTGTCCGAAACTTGAGAAGAATGTCAGCAGAAATCCGCCGGCCAACCATCTGATATTGTCGCGCACGAAAGCAAGGAATGACATAAACCGGCCTGAAGCAGGGTTCTGAGGAATAACGCTCGATTAAATGGAACGCAGCACTGAAGCGAATTGGACAGCAAGCAGACCAAAGCTATGCCCTGAAAGAACGTTGCCGGTCAAGCGCAGTGCGTCGAAGGCAAAGCTGTGCCATCATGCGCCGGCTGTCGCGATTCTTTCCCTCCCGTTCAAGAAGCTGTCATGCCCGATCCGTCACTGCTGATCATTGTTGGCGTCATTTTTCTCCTCGCAGGCATCGTCAAGGGCATGGTCGGTTTCGGCCTGCCGCTGATCTCGATCGGCCTGATGACCACCGTCGTCGGCCTGCCGACCGCCATTGCGCTGTTTCTCGTGCCCGCGCTCGGAACCAATTTGTGGCAGGGGTTTGCCGGCGCCTACACCATGGAGATCTTCAAGCGCTACTGGACCTTCTTCATCCCGACCATGCTCTTCACATGGCCCGGAACGCTCGCCCTCTCCCGGTTCGATACGAACTACATGTCGGCCCTGCTCGGCGTGCTTTTATGCATCTATGTCGTGCTCAGCCTCACCCGCTTCCAGTTTGCCGTTCCCTCGAGGCTTGAAAGGCCGCTTAATCCCGCGGTCGGCATTGCCAGCGGCCTGCTTGCCGGCATGACCGGCGCATTCACCATGCCGGGCGTCGTTTATCTTCAGTCGACGCGGCTGAAGCGCGATCAGCTGGTGCAGGCGATGGGGATGCTGTTCACGCTATCGACCATTGGCCTCAGCCTGTCGATGGGCTCCCAGAACCTTTTGAGCATCGATCTCGGCATTGCCTCGACCCTTGCCGTCGTGCCGACCTTTGCCGGTCTGATGATCGGCACCCGAATCCGAAAGCGCACATCGGAGGAGAGTTTCAGGCAGGTGTTCCTGCTGGCGCTCGGAGCCCTTGGGCTCTACATCGTCATCCGGTCGGTCTACGCGCTTGTCGCCGCCTGAGGCCAGCGGCCGAAGAGCAGCGTTCAGTTGCGGTCCCTGAACCGGTTGGTGATGGGATAGCGCCTGTCGCGGCCGAAATTCTTGCGCGTTATCTTCACCCCCGGCGCCGATTGCCGGCGCTTGTATTCGGCGATGTAAAGCAGGTGCTCGATCCGGTCGACAAGGTCCCTGCCGTGCCCGCGTGCAACGATGGAATCGATATCCATCTCGTTCTCGACAAGGCATTCGAGAATATCGTCGAGCACCGGATATTCCGGAAGCGAATCCTGATCGGTCTGATCGGGCCGCAATTCTGCGGACGGCGCCTTGTTGATGATGTTGACCGGAATGACCTCTCCCGACGGCCCGAGCGCGCCGGGCGGCACGTTGTCGTTGCGCCACCGCGACAGCGCATAGACCTGCATTTTGTAAAGATCCTTGATCGGATTGTAGCCGCCGTTCATGTCGCCGTAGAGGGTGGCATAGCCGACCGACATCTCCGATTTGTTGCCCGTGGTGACGACCATCGAGCCGAACTTGTTGGAGATCGCCATCAATATGGTGCCCCGGGTCCGGCTCTGGAGGTTTTCTTCCGTTATGCCCTCATTGGTGCCGGCAAACAGCGTTGAAAGCGCGTTGGAGAAACCATCCACCGGCTCCTCGATCGGCACGGTGTCGTAGCGGCAACCGAGCGCGCGCGCGCAGGCCTCAGCGTCGACAAACGACTCATCCGACGTGTAGCGATAGGGCAGCATGACCGTGCGCACGCGCTCCTCGCCAAGCGCATCGACGGCAAGGGCCGCACAAAGCGCGCTGTCTATCCCGCCGGACAAGCCGAGCACGACGTTGGAAAATCCGTTCTTGTTCACATAGTCGCGCAGACCGAGCATGCAGGCGCGATAATCGGCCTCTTCCTGCTCCGGCAGTTGCGACATCGGCCCTTCCGCGCAGGTCCACCCGTCGTTTCCGCGCCGCCATGTGGTCACCGCCAACTGCGCTTCGAACTGGCTCATCTGGAAAGCCAGCGTCTTGTCGGCATTCATCGCGAAGCTTGCGCCATCGAAGACAAGCTCGTCCTGACCGCCAAGCTGATTGGCGAACAGGATCGGCAAACCGCTCTCAATGACCTGCCGCAAGACCACCTGGTAGCGCACGTCGATCTTCTCGCGATAGTATGGCGATCCATTGGCGACCAGCAGCAGTTCCGCACCGGTCTCGGCAAGTGTCTCGCACACACCAAAATCGCCCCAGATATCCTCGCAGATCGGCAGGCCGAGGCGAATGCCGCGAAAATTCACCGGTCCCGGCATCGGACCGACATCAAAGATCCGCTTCTCGTCGAACTCGCTGTAATTCGGCAGGTCGACCTTGTAACGTTCGGCAACGATCCTGCCGCCATCGAGAAGGGCAACGGCGTTGTAGCGGCCCTTGTCGTTTTGCCTGGGCACGCCCATGACGACGGCGGGACCGCCGTCAGCCGTATCGGCGGCCAACGCCTCCAGCGCGCGGTCGCATGCTTTCAGGAACGCCGGCTTGAGCACCAGATCTTCCGGCGGGTATCCGCACAAAAAAAGCTCTGTGAAAAGGACAAGATGCGCACCCTGCCGGGCAGCGTCGGCACGGGCCTCACGCGCAAGCTCGAGATTGCCCGCAATATCGCCCATGGTGGGATTCAGCTGGGCGACAGCGATGCGTATGACATCGTTGAGTTCGGATGTATCGCTCATGAACTGCCATGTATCGTGCGGAAACGGTCAAGGCAATCCCGCGCCGCCCGCAACCATTGTTTGCCGGCCGTTTCAGCCGCCCGGCCGTCAGTTGAAGGCATAGGCGTCCATTGAAAGGACGCCGAAATCCTGCGACGTGTGCAGCTTGCGCGGCGTCCAGCCATCGCCGGCGGCGCCAATGGCGCTGTAAAGCGGCATGAGATGCTCGTCCGTCGGATGGTTCTCCAGAGCGAAGGGCGCACGGCAGCGATAATCCAGGAGCGCCTCAAGATCGCCCGCTTTGATCTTGAACTCCATCCAGTCGACGAATTGCGCCACCCAGTCAGGCGTTTCGGCGTCCCGTTTGCCGCAGCGCAAAGCGGCAAACGCCTCCTTCAGATTGTGGGTCATCGATCCGGAGCCGATAACCAGTGTGTTTTCACGGCGCAGCGGTTCAAGCGCACGGCCGACCTTAAGGTGATGCCCGGGTCCGGCGTGGGGGTCGACCGACACCTGGACGACCGGAATGTCCGCATCGGGATACATCAGGCTGAGCGGAACCCATGTTCCGTGGTCGAAGCCATGATCCGCGACAAGGCCTGCGGAAAGGCCTGCGGCATGCATCAGGCAGGCCATGCGCACCGCCAGATCCGGATTTCCGGGCGCTGAATATTCGATCTCATAGAGCTCGGGGGAAAACCCGCCAAAATCGTGAACGGTTGACGGCTGCGCATCGCCGGTAATCGCCACGCCGCCCGCCTCAAAATGCGCGCTGACGACGACAATGGAATCGGGTTTCGGAACGGTGCCTGCAAAATCGCTCAGGAAACGCCGCGCCTGCGTATCGGCAATGGCGATGTCGGGGGAACCGTGGGAGATGAAAAGCGCTGGTTGCGTTGACATGGGCAATCCTCTTTGCTCGTCAACTAGCGTTTTCAGCCCTTTAAGGAATACGGCAAACCCTGCACACATCTTCCAGCATTGTTGAACGCTCCCGGTTCAACCGCCTTGCGGGAACTGCGGCAGGCCGTCGGCGATCTCGTAATAATCGCCCTTGTCGGCGCAGAAGATGTGCTTTTCGATTGCAAGCCCGGTCTCGCCATCAAGGCTGCCCGCGAGCACGGATGTGAAGGGATCGTCCTTATGCTTCCAGAAAAGCGTTGAACCGCAGACCCTGCAAAAGCCGCGTTTGGCGTCGTCCGATGCGTGATACCAGCTCAGATTCTGAAAACCGGTGATGGAGAGGCGCTCATCGGCAACATTCGTCGCCGCGAAATAATGTCCCGATTGCTTTCGGCATTGGGTGCAATGGCAGGCCACGACGCTCCTCAGCGGCCCTTCCGCTGTATATTCGACACCGCCGCACAGGCAGGAACCCTTATATGTCTTCGGCATAGCGCACCTCCAGGGCGCCAAGGGAACAGGAAGCCGCGCTGCGTACAAGTGAATTCTTTTGAAGGAATTATTCGGAACGCTTATCGCACAGGCAGCTGCATAAGCCGCCGCCTGCACAGTGTCGCAGAGACGGATCAGGCCGTCGCCGCAACCCGCGTTTCCTCATCGCGGCCGCCTTTGAGAAGCTCCGCAACCAGGAAAGCCAGTTCCAGCGACTGATCAGCGTTCAACCGCGGATCGCAATGGGTATGGTAGCGGTCCGAAAGATCGTCAGCGGTCACCGTGCGGGCGCCGCCGGTGCACTCGGTGACATTCTTGCCCGTCATCTCCACATGGATGCCGCCGGGATGCGTTCCCTCGGCCCGGTGAATCTGGAAGAAGCTTTCCACCTCCGACAGCACACGCTCAAACGGCCGGGTCTTGTAGCTGTTGAGCGTGATCGTATTTCCGTGCATCGGATCGCATGACCACACCACCTTCTTGCCCTCGCGTTCCACGGCGCGGATCAGCTTCGGCAGATGATCGACCACCTTGTCATGCCCGAACCGCGCGATCAGGGTCAGACGTCCGGCCTCGTTGTCGGGATTGAGCAGGTCGATCAGTCCGAGAAGCTCGTCCGGCTCGAGAGACGGGCCGCATTTGAGGCCGAGCGGGTTCTTGATACCCCGGCAGTATTCGACATGCGCATGGTCGG
This sequence comes from Hoeflea sp., assembly GCF_984452065.1. Taxonomy (NCBI): domain Bacteria; kingdom Pseudomonadati; phylum Pseudomonadota; class Alphaproteobacteria; order Hyphomicrobiales; family Rhizobiaceae; genus Hoeflea; species Hoeflea sp. The sequence continues at coordinate 5,443 of NZ_CFHWAF010000104.1, forward strand.
GCTGGCGCGTGCGGTCGCCGATCCAGATCATATGGCCGGACGTTGCGTACCAGTCGCCCGATGTCGAGTCCGTGCGTGTCAGGGACTGCTCGTATCCGAGCAGCAGCGCCTCGTGGCTGGTGAAAAATTCCGTCTCGCGCAGCCGCGCATGATTTTCGGCCGTGATGCCGACGGCGCGCATGAAGTCCATGGTTTCGGAGATGCGGTCGGCAAGCGCCCGGTAGCGCTCGGCCTGCGGGCTGTCCTTGACGAAACCGAGCATCCACTGATGCACGTTTTCGAGATTGGCATAACCGCCCTGGGCGAAGGCCCGCAAAAGGTTCAGCGTCGCGGCCGACTGCCGGTAAGCCATCACCTGGCGCTGAGGATCCGGAACCCGCGATGCCTCGTCGAATTCGATCCCGTTGACGATATCGCCGCGATAGCTCGGCAGTTCCACGCCGTCCTTGGTTTCCGTGTTGGACGAACGCGGTTTCGCGAACTGGCCGGCGATGCGCCCGACCTTGATCACCGGCTGTTGCGCGCCGAAGGTCAGCACAACCGCCATCTGCAGGAAGACACGGAAAAAGTCGCGGATATTGTCGGCGCCGTGCTCGGCGAAGCTTTCAGCACAATCGCCGCCCTGGAGCAGAAATCCCCTGCCCTCGGCGACTTCGGCAAGACGGTCACGCAATTGCCGGGCCTCACCGGCAAACACCAGCGGCGGATAAGATGCCAGACGATCTTCCGTTCTTGCCAACGCCTCCTGGTCCGGATAATCCGGAACTTGACGTATCGGTTTGCCGCGCCAACTGTCCGGTGTCCATTTCTGTGCCATCTTACTCATCCTGATTGGTACTGTTCGGGCGTCTGCGCCCCACAACGGCGGGCTTATAGCGGCTATCAGGCACGATTGCCAGCGACTTTAGCACCCGCCGCCGTTCCTCAGCTTACATCAAGCGCGCCCGGGGAGCGAACCGCTACCGCGACATCGTGTCCATTTCCTTCAAGCGCTTCTTCAGGACAAAAAAGCCGGTGAGCCACAATGCGGACGCCATGATGGAGACCGTAAGGCCCACGCGCCGAGTATCGACACCAGGAACCCGTGGTTTCGAATGCGGCTGGAGATAAACCAGTATGCCAGGTTGAAACAGAGCGTCGCGGCAAACCCGCCGACGGTGTTTTATCGCCTTGATCGGGGCCCCGGCGGATCGAGGAGACGAACACCCCGCGCCTCCAGGAGCGCATCGATGAAATCCTGTTCTTCTCTGGCAAGCTGCACCGCGCGGGGATAGACCGGGTCATGCCGGTCGGCATGAATGTGGCGCTCGAAGCCGTCCGTCGTTTCCATGAAATGATGAACGCCTGTCCTGCCGAATTCGCGTAAAAACCCCTGCAGCACCGCATCGAGATAGGATTGCAGGATCGGATGGTACGGATCGTGGTCCGCTGCATTGGTCTGCGCCTCGTAGACATAGACCGGGCAGTCGGGAAGCTCGGCGCCGGCCATATCCAGCCGTTCCAGGGGAACCGCGACACGGCCATAGGTTGATTCCCTTTGATCGACGGATGGCAGGTTTTCCACCCGGTCATAGATCAGCAAACCATCGATCACACTTCCCTCGACCCGCCGGGCACTCAGCAGCGAGATCGCCCGCCCGTCGGGTATGGGATCACCCGGATGGCGCGGCCTCCAGCAGCGGCGCCACCCCTTCAGACGGACAGGCCGCGCGGCAACATAATCGGTGCGCAGCGTCGCCCGGTTCACCAGCGATCCGTATCCGAAATAGGCGATGAGCGCGCCAGGGCGTTCATCGCCATTGTCATTGTCGGGTCTGTTCATCCTGTTCCACAGCTCCGGCCCCTGTGATTTGGCTATATCGCGCACGGCGGATGTTCAAGAGCGAATTAAAGATTGACTTTGACGTAAACGTAAATGTTAGCCTTACGCTTGAACTGCCGAAATAAGTCGATACTGGACCGGACTCAAGACATGAACATCTCGGCGCAATCCCGAGGAAAACGTCAAAAAAGCGGCCTGCTGCCTTGAACGGAAAGCATCCCACCCACTATGCCGCGGGCCAGGACATACAATTTGCCACCGCCGACGGCTATACACTGGCCGGCACGCTGTTCCGCGATGAAGCCAATCAGGGACCGCTCGTCCTCATTTCATCGGCAGCGGGAGCGCCGCGAGGATTTTATGGCGCGTTTGCCCGCGAGCTTATGGCCCATGGCTGCCGCGCCGTTCTGACCTACGACTATCGCGGCCTGCCGGATTCGCCTCGCCCGAAGGAGTTCAAAGGCCGCATCAACATGCGCGACTGGGCGCACAGGGACATGCCCGCCGCAATGGAGCGGCTGAACGAGGTGGCGCCCGGCCATACCATGGTCGGCGTCGGACAATCGTTCGGCGGTCAGGCGCTGGGCATTTGCGGCGCGCCGCAGCGGTTTGAACGCTATTGCATGGTCGCCAGCCTGTCCGGCTATTGGCGCAACACCGACACGCCCTGGCAGAACCTGATCATGATGCATATTTTCGGGCTGCCCATGACAGCCGTCATCGGCCGCACAACCCGCTGGATGGGCCTCGGAGAACCGATCCCCGCCTCCGTCTTCCGCGACTGGGCGAAATGGTGCTTTCATCACGAATATTTCTTCGACGACCCGGATGTCGGTGCGCGAAAGGCATATGCCACCGTGCGCATGCCGATCCTGTCGATCGGCATGACGGACGATCCGTGGGGAACGCCCAAGGCCGTCCACGGACTGATGAAACACTATGTCAACGCGGACATAACCGAGCGCTGGCTGTCACCGCAAAATGCCGGCGGGCAGCCCATCGGTCACCTGGGCTTCTTTCGTTCGCGCTTTCGCGACACGCTCTGGCCCGGCGTCATCGACTGGCTGATCGACGGACCGGAGACCGTAGGCTGATCGGCGTTCAGTCCACGCGCTCGCCATTCCTGACGCGGTAGCTCGGCTGATACATCGTCACCAGTTCCTCGGCGGCGGTCGGATGAACCGCCATGGTGCGGTCGAAGTCGTCCTTCGTGCAGCCCGCCTTGAGCGGTATCGCCAGAAGCTGGGCCATCTCGCCGGCATCCGGTCCGAGTATATGGGCGCCGAGCACGCGGCGGTCGGCGGCGTTGACGACCAGCTTGGTGATCATTTTCTCCTGCCGTCCCGAGAGCGTGTGTTTCATCGGACGGAAGGTCGCACTGTAGACCTCCAGCTCATCGAACTGCTTCGCGGCCGCGTCTTCCGAAAGGCCGACCGTACCGATCTCGGGTTGGGAAAATACGGCGGTGGCCACCATATCGTGGTCCGGTCTGGTCGGATTGTCCTTGAACGCGGTCTCAACAAGGCACATGGCTTCGTGAATGGCGACCGGCGTCAACTGAATACGGTCGGTGACATCGCCGACGGCATAGATGTTGTCGACACTGGTACGCATATATTCGTCGACGACCACGGCGCCGGCGGCATCCGTTTTCACGCCCGCCGCTGCAAGGCCGAGCCCGTCGGTGTTCGGCACACGGCCTATCGCCAGCATGACCTGATCGACCTTGAGGTTCTTGCCGCCCGACGTGGTAACGTCCAGACGCTGGTCCGCGGAGCGCACAACCCTGGAGATGATTTCCTCGCACAGAATGCGGATGCCCTTTTCCTCCATCGTGCGATGGAGCGTCCGCCGCAGGTCCATGTCGAAATTCTTCAGGATCTCCGTACCGCGGTAGATCAGGGTCGTTTCAACCCCCAACCCGTGGAAAATATTGGCAAATTCGACGGCTATATAGCCACCGCCGGCGATCAGGATCGACTTCGGCAGGGTTTCCAGATGAAACGCCTCATTCGAACTGATGGTCAGTTCCAGGCCTTCAAGCCCGTCAAGGCCGTTGACGCGACCGCCCACGGCGATCAGTATCTTGTCGGCAGTCACAATCTGATTGGTGCTCAATATACGCACACGATGGGCGTCGACCAGTTCCGCCCTGCTGTCGAAAATCTCCGCACCGGCATTGCTGAGACCTTTGCGATAGAGACCCTCCAGCCTTGCGATCTCGCGATCCTTGTTGGCGATCAGGGTCTGCCAGTCGAAACGCGTCTCGCCGACCCGCCAGCCGAAACCGGCGGCATCCTCGAACGTCTCGGAGAAGTGCGACGCATAGACAAACAGCTTCTTCGGCACGCATCCGCGGATAACGCAGGTGCCGCCATATCTGTACTCCTCGGCGATACCGACTTTCTTGCCGAGACCCGCCGCCAGCCGGGCCGCACGCACGCCGCCGGAACCGCCGCCGATAACAAAAAAATCATAATCAAAATCAGTCATTTTCCCGCCTCGGAACCGGCATTGGATCGGTCATTTTGCAGATTGGGCCGGACTTTTGCCGGCAACGGTCAGAAGTTAGGTTCGCAATAGCAAAAGAAAAGCCCGGGCAAAACCGGGCTTTTTCAACATTATGTGAAAGCGGCTACTGGGTGTCGCTCCCCTCACCTTCCACCGTCACCGGCGTTTCGCCGAGACGGGCGCGCAACGCCTGATCCGTTGCCTGCGCGAGATCGCGCGCGACCCCGTTGGACCAGACCTCCGCGGCCTGAAGCAGTTCGCGGGTCACCACCGGGCCGACCTGGAGAAGTTTTTTGCCCGACTCGCTGTTGTAGAACGCATCGATGTCCTGCAATTCCTGCAAAGTGAAGTTCTTTGCGTAGATCAGCGCAGCCTCCCGTTCGAGATCGGCGCGGCGTCCGGCCATCTCAAGGGCGGTCTCGTCCACCGTGACGGAAATGACTTCCTGCAGGTTCGGCGCCGTCTGTATCAGCGACGTTTTGAGGTTCTGCGCCGCGTTCGGCAGGATAGCGTCGAACTGATCGGTCGCGTTGATGGCATTGATCGCCCCGCGGGCCGCAGCGATGTGCTCGGCCGACGGTTCCTGGCTGAACGCAGGCGCGCTCAGGCCGATTGCCGAGACTGTGGCGAGCGTCAACGCGCAATGGCGAATAGCCCTGGCCATGCTCATCTGTGTCATAGTTCCTGGTTTCCTCTTTTTTTCATTGTCTTTACGCCGGATGCCCCGGCGATTACAGCTGTGTTTGCGACACCGAGAAACAGGCCGTGCTCTACGACTCCCGGTATGGAATTGAGCGCGTCTGAGAGCGCTTCTGCATCTGGAATACGGCCAAAAGATGCATCCAGTATGAAATGGCCGCCATCGGTTTCAAACGGCACGCCGTCCGCCATTCTCAACGCGACCGCACCCGCGAGCCCCAGCGCCGAGACGGCCCTGTCGATAGCGATACGGGTGGCGGCAAGGCCGAACGGTATGACCTCGATCGGCAGGGCAAACCTGCCCAGCGCATCGACCACCTTGCTCTCATCGGCAATCACGATCATACGCTCCGACGCGCAGGCCACCACCTTTTCCCGAAGCAGCGCTCCGCCACCGCCCTTGATCAGCCTCAATTCGCCATCAACCTCGTCGGCGCCGTCGATGGTCAGGTCAAGTTCCGGCAGATCGTCGAGCGAAAACACGGGAACGCCGAGTTCGACGCACAGCCCGGCAGTCCGTTCCGAGGTCGGCACACCCTTGATCTCGAACCCCTGCTCCACTTTCTCGGCCAGCAGGCGCACAAACTCCTCGGCTGTCGATCCGGTTCCGATGCCGAGGCTCATTCCAGAACGGACATGCTCCAAGGCAACTGCCGCTGCCTGGATTTTTAGTTGTCGGGCGTCCATGCGCCGGTTGCTCCAAGTAAAGACCTGAGCGCTGTTACCATGTAGGCGTCCGCAAGCAAAGCGTAATTGGGCGCTATGCTTACCGGCCAAGTTCAAAAACCGTTCCGTTCTGTATTATCCCCGCAGAGAGCCCAAAAACCCGCCTGCCGGCGATCTTGCGCAACGATTGGACGACCGTCTTGCAATTCGGCGCGTCCTCGCCTACCCGGTAGCCGGAACACAGAACGAGATACCATGTCCAAACCACTGATAATCTTCGATCTGGACGGAACGCTGCTTCATACGGCCCCGGACCTCATGGAAAGCCTCAACCACACCATTTCAAGCCTGGACGTTGAGCCGGTCGCCTATGAGGACATGACCTATCTCGTCGGCAGCGGCGCCCGCGCAATGATCGGCAAGGCGCTGGAGTTGCGCGGCAAACCGGTCACGCGGGAGGAATTCGAAGGGCTGTTCGCACTGTTTCTTGAGCACTACAGCGCATCGATGCCGGGTCAGTCGGAACCCTTTCCGGGTGTGCTGGACGCGATGACACGGCTTGAGGGCGCCGGCTATGCGCTTGCCGTTTGCACCAACAAGACCGAAAGCATGGCCCACCGGCTGCTGGAACTGAAGGGCCTGATGTCACGCTTTGCAGCCGTCACCGGCGGCGACACATTCGCTGTCAAGAAACCGGATGCGGAGCATATTCATGGAACCATCAGGATGGCTGGCACGCATCCGTCGCTTGCCGTCATGATCGGCGATTCGGTGAATGATATCCGCGCGGCCGCAAATGCCGGCATCCCGTCGATCGGCGTGCCGTTCGGATATTCCGACACGGCCATCGAGGACCTTGGCCCTGATCATGTTATCGGCCATTACAACGAATTGACGCCCGAACTCGTCGGACGTCTTCTTGAAAGGGTCTGATCCGCAGTGGACTGCTCGGAGCAGGTACAAGTCTAGCCCTGCGCCTGCCGGGTCTGCTCCGTGCGCTTGATCGCCTTGTCGAGATGTTCGTCGCGACCGTACATGTCGGCGTAGTAACCGATCGTGCCGTCATCTTCGGGCCAGGCGGTGAAATAGGAGACATAAACCGGAATCTTGCCCGGAACGGGCTCCGCCATGTTGCGGCCCTGCGCGATCTGGTTTGCGATATGATCACGCGACGTGCCAAGCACCGCCGCCGCCATGCCGCGCGGATCCTGCAAGCGGACGCAGCCATGGCTGAAGGCCCGGGCATCGCGGCTGAACAGGTTCTTTGCCGGCGTGTCGTGCATGTAGATCGCATGTTTGTTCGGGAACATGATCTTCAATTCGCCCAAAGCGTTCTTGCGGCCGGGCGGCTGCCGCACATCCACGGGGATTTTTAATCCGACGGAATACCAGTCGATATTGCGCGACGCCACACGGCGTCCGCTGCGGTCGGTCAACTCGTAGCCGAGACGATCCAGATAGGACGGATCCTGCCGCAGCTTCGGCAGCATCTCGTTGACGATGATGGAGCGCGGCACGCCCCAATAGGGATTGTACTCGACGGTCTCGATCTCGTCGTGGAAGAAGCTGGTCTGATTGGACGTCTTGCCGACGACGGCGCGCATGGAGATACCCTCCTTGCCGTCATGGATATAGCTGGCCTCATAGGCCGGCTGATTGATGAAAACATGCCGGGAGCCCAGATCGCGCGGCAGCCAGCGCAGCCGCTCCATCGCCAGGACGACCTTGCCGATCTTCGTCGCATTGGTCATGCCCGAGAGCTTGCCGATGGTCATCTTGCCCACGATGCCGTCCGGTTTCAGGTCGCTCTCGGTCTGGAAGGCGCGGACCAACGCAACCAGTTCGGGCGTGTAGAGCTCGCCGCCTTCGGCCTGATAGTCCATCAGCGTGATGCCGTGATCGACCAGAAGCGCATCCGAACCGCGCTTGCGGATCGCCGCAACAATGTTTTTCAGCTCGGGGCTGGAGCGTCCGGGTCTGAGAAATGTCCCTTCCGCGATCTCGATATGGTCTTCGGCATCCGCCGCACGCAGGTCGGCGAGTTCTGCGGTCAGCGCCTCGAACCGGTCATTGCCCGGATTGCTGCCCTCCAGATAGGCCTTCGCATCGGATGTCGCGGCAAGATTGCCGAGCGCCGAAACAAGGTCCACGTCCTTGCGCTTGAGGTCGTGGTAGCCGGAAAGCCGGTTGGGATCGATCCGGCCCCGGGTCGCGTCGAGCACATAGCGCAGGGCCTTCGCGCTCATGGCGACTTCAAATTCGATCAGTTCGCGCAGCCGCTCCGACATATTGGCCGGATCGTATTCGTCGGCCGGCCGGTCGAGCCGGTAATCGGCGGATGAAAGACCGAACGCATCGGCTTCGGAGAGCGCCTCCATTGCCGCCGCCGCGCGCGCGTTGGGCTTCATATCCGTAACCCAGATGAAGGCATGGTTGGCTTCGTAATATTCGATCAGCGCATCGCCGACTTCCTTGAGCGCCTGAATACGATAGCCTTCCAGGTGCCGCAGCGAACGCTCGAACTCGCCCTGCGGTATCGGCGGAATGGCTAACGGATCAGCCGACGCAACCTCGATTTCGGCCAGCGGAGACAAATCCACCGACTTCACCGCATCGGGCTTGTAGTTGTAGAAGCTCGGCGCCTCGATCTTGGGCGCGGGACGAGCCGCCTGCTGTGCCCGGTACCGTTCGATCTGCCGCTGCCGATAGCGCTTGCCGCGCTGCTGCTGGCCGAAAATGACCTCGAAAAGAGAGCTTTGAGCAAAGGCCGGCGGTGCGGTCGGCACCACCGCGCCAACGCCAAAAACACATGCCAGCATCACCAAGCTTTTGCGCATCCTCAAACTCCTGGTTTTCAATCCAGCCCCCTTGGTTCGATCCCCGTAACGCCGCATTCCACAGCGCGGCGGAATTTTTCGCAGGGCTATTGCTACGACTTGTTCCTCGGAAAGCGCAACAGCCTGCGGCCGGAAATCAATGAAATACTACCGAATTTCTAAAAAATTGATCAATGTTACGAGGAAATTCCATTTGCCGGGCAGGCAACGGACCGGACCGCCGGTAACGGGAGGCCATATCGGCGCGAGATTCGGCTCCGAAACAACCGATCGCCTGTAATCCACAAAGTGTATTGGCGGTGAAATTTGACGTCGTTCGTGAATAAATTCAATAAATAACAAGAAACAAAGGGATGGGACACACTATATGGCGCGAAACCTGCGCATGCTCTCCGGCTCGGTGCTGTATATTTTTCTCGCCTGCCATCTTCTGAACATGGCATTCGGCCTCCTGTCCGTGGACGCGGTGGAAGCGGCCAGGACCTATCTGACAAAGCCCTGGACGATGCCGCCGCTGTCGCCTCTTCTTGCGCTCAGCCTGCTGATCCACACAGCTCTGGGCCTTTCGGCCATCTACAGGCGCAACACGCTGCGCATGTCCGGATATGACCGCGTGCAGCTGATTTCGGGCCTGCTGGTGATTCCCCTCCTCGCATCTCATATCGTGGGCATCTGGGCCGCAAAGAACCTCTACGGCTTTGATCCGACATACCGGATCATACTTGCCTATTTCTGGCTTGACGCACCGGCCGAGGGCCTGCGCCAGGTCATTGTCGTTGTGGTCGCCTGGTTACACGGCAGCATCGGCATGTTCAGCTGGCTGCGCCTCAAGGCATCCTGGGAACGCGTATCCCTTTTTGTCTATCCGCTTGTCGTCGCGGTTCCGGTTCTCGCGCTCATCGGTTTCGTCGACGCCGGCAACGAGGTTATCGCCGAACGCCAGGCCGCCATTGAAAGCGCCGCGGACAGTCCGCCCGCGCAGGCGCTTTCGCAGGAAGAGATCGCCGAGATGGAGGCCACCGCGGCGCAGCGCAACGAGGAAATCCGGCGCAATCAGGACCTTCAGAGCCGGATCGTCTGGGGCACGATCGTCGTCTATCTTGTGGTGACGGCGGCGACCTTCCTGGCCCGGGCGATTCGCTTGCACAGAGCGCACGGGCGGGCGCTGTCGGTGCGTTACGTCCACGGCCCCGCCTTCAGCACGCCGGTCGGCGCCACCATACTGGAAGCCGCACGCCTCAATGACGTGCCGCACGCGAATCTGTGCCGCGGCCGCGGCCGATGCGGAACCTGCCGGATACGCGTCATGGAGGCTGACCCGCCGCTGCCGGATCCGGGCAAGGTCGAAGCGGCGACGCTTGCACGCCTCAAGCTTGACCCCGACATTCGCCTTGCCTGCCAGGTTCTGCCGGCTGCAGGCCACCTGGTGGTCGAAAGGCTCGTCCCGCCGGACATCGATCCGGCGGAGCTTCATGTGAGCCCCGAACCGTCCGATACGAACGAGGCACTCGTGGAGACAGCCGGTGCGTAGGCTGATCCTCGCGCGGGTGCTTTTCATCGCCCTGATGGTCTTCGGCTGGACCGCCATGGCCGGTGCCCAGACCATGCCCGGCATGATCGGCGGCACGACGACGCAGGAAACCGCCGAAACACCCCCGCCCTCTCCCAATGATGTTCGCGAACTCATGCGCCTGCTCTCCGATCCGGGCATGGTGGAGTGGTTAAGCGCGCAGAGCGAGGCCGGCGAAGGAACGCCCGGTTCGCGACCCGGAACCAGTTTGCGTGAGGACTTCGCGGCCCGTGCCAGTGACATTCGCGCCCGGTTGGGCGCGCTCGCCGTCAGCTGGCGCAACCTTCCTTCCGCACCCGCCTTCCTCACCGACGTCTGGCGCTCCAGCATTACCGCAGACCAGACCCTGCGCAGCATCACCTATGTGCTGATTTTCCTGGTCGTCGGCGGCGGTCTGGAATGGCTCTACCGCCAGTATGTCCAGGCGGTATTGACCCGCGTCGAACTGAGACGGAGCCAGACATTGTGGGCGCGCGTCAGTGCCGCGCTGCTGCGAGCCGCATTGATGCTCGGGGGCCTCGCCGTCTTTTCGGTCGCAACCATCGGAACGTTTCTGAGTTTCGACTGGCCGCCGCTGATCGAGAATGTCGTGCTGAATCTCCTGATTGTGGTTATCACCGTCCGCAGCGCGCGCACGCTGTCGGTCTTCCTGCTCGCGCCGCGGATCGCCGAGCTGTGGTTATCACCGTCCGCAGCGCGCGCACGCTGTCGGTCTTCCTGCTCGCGCCG
>NZ_CFHWAF010000105.1:0-15714 GCF_984452065.1 Hoeflea sp.
CTTCAGGATCGAAGCCGAGTTTCGGGCAGGCGCGGGTGTGACCGCGCTGTTCGGTCATTCAGGTTCCGGCAAGACCAGTAGTCTGAAAATGATCGCCGGCCTCGTACGCCCGCAGGAAGGACGGATCAGCGCCGGCGAACAGGTGCTGTTCGACAGCGCCGACGGGACGGATGTTCCCGCTCAAAGGCGCCGGGTGGGCATGGTTTTCCAGGATGCCCGGCTGTTTCCGCATATGACGGTGGCGCGCAATCTGACCTATGGACGATGGGCCGGAAGACGCGCGGCGACGGCTGATTTTTCACGGATCTGCGCCCTTCTCGGGATCGCGGATTTGCTTGGCCGCTATCCGCCGACGCTTTCGGGCGGCGAGGAGCAGCGTGTTGCCATCGGCCGGGCGCTGCTTGCCGATCCGGCGCTTTTGTTGATGGATGAGCCCCTGGCCTCGCTCGATCAGGACCGCAAGAGAGAGATCCTGCCCTATCTTGAGGAAGTGCGCGACGATACCGGCCTGCCCATCGTCTATGTCAGCCATGAGGTGGACGAGGTTGCCCGGCTGGCCGACACGCTGGTGCTCCTGAACGAGGGCAAGGTGCTTGGCTCGGGCGATGCCGCCGACATGTTTTCCCGTCTCGACTTCGGCCCGGCGCTCGGGCGGCATGAGGCAAGCTCGCTGCTTTCGGGCACGGTGAGCGGCGTGGATCGGTCTTACGGCCTTTGTGCGATAGGGCTCGACGGCGGCCATCAACTCCATATCGTCAGCGACCGCGTCCGCACCGGGGATCGTCTGCGCATGCGGATCAAGGCGCGGGACGTCGCCCTTTCCTTAAAATCCCCTCAGGATGTCAGCGTGCGCAACGTGCTGCCCGCCGCGGTGCGGGATTTCGTCGTTGAGGACAGCCCCTTCGTGGAAATCGTACTGGACGTCTCCGGGCAGGCCCTGCGTGCCCGGATAACCCGCCATGCCTTTGACGATCTGGGCATCCATCACGGTCAGGATGTGTTCGCGATGATCAAATCCGTCGCGATCGGCCAACGTATGGTGTCCGGCCGTTTGACGACAAAGGACAGCGAACGATGAAATCCGGCCACGTGGCTTTTTCGGACCTTTATGAATAGTCTTTGCCCATGGTCAGTGGAGCCGCAATTCGCAGGAACTTCCGCCGCACGCGCGTCGTCACCGCGTGTGTGGTTTGCCTGTTTTCCGCTGCGGTCATTTATCTGAGCGCCGAGTGGTGGCGGCACCGGGCGGCACCGGGCGGCGCCGCAGCTTGAATCGAAAGCCGTGGAAACGCTTGCCGTCCAGGCGGAGGCGCTCTCGGGTATCCTCGACAAATACCGGCTGCTTGCGCCGCTCCTGTCGCGGGGAGCGTCGGTGATTGCGCTGTTTTCGGGCGAGACCGCGAATGCCGCCGAGGCGGCCCGGCGCAAGGCCATTGCGATTGCCAGCATGTCCGGTGCCAAGCAGGTGGCTTTTTTCTATCCGGACGGACGGGTGCTGGCATCTGCCGGTGAGCTTTTCACCGGCAATGCCGAGGAACACAGGGAATTGCTCGAAGCCGTCCGGCAGGGCCGGCTTGGCCGGCAGGCCATATCGCTCGTCATCGTGACGGCCTATGTCATGTGGCGCGGCAATGAGGGCATAACCAGGGTGCCTGCCCATTTGATGGCCGGATTGCCTGTCTGGGGACGCAATCTGATGCTGATGGGCCGCAACAGCCTGACGGTCTTCTTCAACGAGGATACCCGCAAGGTCATGGTCGATACGTCGAAGACGACGATCATGCTGATGTTCATCATCGTCAATGCGCTGCTGTTCGCCCATGTCCTGACCGGGGAGCGCATCCCCCAAGCGATCACGGATCTGATGCTTGATGCGGGCTTCACCTGGTTTACTTTCCTGACTGCCGTCAACATCCTGCTGCTGATCGGCGGTCAGTTCATGGAGCCGTCCGGCCTGTTGCTGATCGTCGCGCCGGTGGTCTTCCCGATCGCCACGGAACTGGGTGTCGATCCGGTGCATCTCGGTATCATCATGGTGGTCAATATGGGGATCGGCATGATCACGCCGCCGATCGGCCTCAACCTGTTCGTCACCTCCGGCATCACCGGGATGAGCCTCATTCAGGTGGTCAAGGCCGCGCTGCCTTTCGTGGCGGTGCTCTTCGTCTTCCTGATCCTGGTCACCTAACTGCCTGCGCTGTCGACATTCCTGCCCTACAGTCTGATGGGGCCGGAGATCGTGACCCGCTAAGTCAAGTCCATTCCAAGCCGGCGGCAGCGTTTAGTCGCCGCCGGTCTCCGCGCCCAGGAACGCTGCGATGCGGTCGATGGCAACGGAGATTCTCTCTTCGGACGCGGCGCAGGACAGGCGGATATAGCCTTCGCCGAAACCGCCGAAATCCGGGCCGCCGACCAGCGCGACGCCCGCCTCCTCGAGCAGCCGTGCGGCGAGTTCCTTTGCCTTGAAGCCCGTCGCCGAGATATTCGGGAAGGCGTAAAAAGCGCCCTTCGGCGTCGCGCAACTGATGTTCGGCGTGGCGTTCAGCCGTTCGGTCACCAGAAGGCGGCGGCGGTCGAAGGCGGCGATCATCGCGTCCACCTCGTCCTGCGGGCCGTCGATGGCGGCGATCCCGGCATATTGGCTCGGCGTGTTGACGCAGGACCAGCAATTGACCGCCAGTTTGCGCACCTTGTCGTAAAGAAACGCGCCCTCGGGGCCGTTCGGCCAGATCGACCAGCCCATGCGCCAGCCGGTCATCGCCCAGGTCTTGGACCAGCCGTTGAGGACAATCAGCCGGTTGCGGATCTGCGGAAATGTCAGGAGCGAGGTATGTTCCTCGCCGTCATAGGTCATGACGTCATAGATTTCGTCGGAAAGAACGGCCACGTTCGGGTGGCTCTCAAGCCCGTCAACGAGCTTTTCGATCTCGGCGCGCGGTGTGACGCCGCCCGTCGGATTGGCCGGAGAATTGACGATCAACAGGCGAGTTGCCGGTGTAATCTTCGAGAGCGTCTCCTCGGCGGAGAAGGCGAAGCCGTTTTCCTCGCGGATCGGGACGGGAACGGCTTTTGCCCCGGTATAGTCGATCATCGAGCGATAGATTGGAAAGCCGGGATCGGGGTAGAGGATTTCCGCGCCCGGTTCGCCGAACATGGTGATGGCCGCGAACATGGTCGGTTTGCCGCCGGGCATAATCATCACAGCGTCGGGCGAAACCTCGACGCCGGTGGTGGTCCGTGTCCTGCGGACGATGGCTTCGCGGGTTTCCAGGAGCCCGTTTGCCGGGGTGTAGCCGTGATGTCCGTCGCGCAGCGCCTTGATCGCAGCCTCGACGATGTGGGGCGGTGTTTTGAAATCCGGCTGCCCGATACCCAGATTGACGATATCGCGTCCCTCGGACTGCAACGCGGCGGCGCGTGCCAATACGGCGAAGGCGTTTTCCTCGCCGATACGATCGAAGGCGGCGACTGTCTGCATTGTGAAACTCCATGTCAAAGCGCTGGTTCTTCATGGCGCATCGGGCCTGTTATTTCAATGCGATGTGTGGGATGAGGGAACCCGGAAAACGAGGAAGGTTCGATCGATGTCCGGCAACAACGCGAAATCTCACGCAATCGCGGCAGCCATTATTCTTGTGGCCGTCGCGGTTATCTTTCTTCTCATGCCGCGCATCGTGCTGGCGCTCGGGGACATCTCGCCGTGGCTCGGTTACGGCGCCACCGTGCTGTTCATCCTCGGTTTTTTCGCGATCTTCTGGCTGCGCGCGCGCCATCAGCGCCGGAACCGGGTTGACGACGCTTCCTGATTCTCTCTATCCGGCCTGATGCACGCTCTCGCGCGGCGGGGTGAGGCGCGAGAGAACGAACGCGCCGATGCCGCACAGCGCGATGGCCGCAACCATGGGCGTCGCCGTGCCGTCGAAGAACGGGCTTGCCGCGGCAATCATCGCGCCCCCCGCCACCATCTGCAGCGTTCCGCCAAGCGATGAGGCAAGGCCGGCGATATCGCCGTGATTGTCGAGCGCCATGACCATGGTTGTCGGGATGACGAGGCCGAGGCACGCATTCGCCGCGAACAGGAAGCCGACGATGACGAACAGAGAGCCGTAGCCGGCAAGGGTCAGTGCAAAGAGCGTTATCGTCAGCAGGCAGAAACCGCTCGCCGCCAGGTTCACCATGCGCGCCATGCCGATGCGTCTGCCGATGCCGGCAGCGGCCTGCGAGGCGCCGAAGAATCCTATGGCGTTGAAGGCAAAGGCGAGGCTGAAGCCCGTCGGTGTGAGGCCGAACTGACCGCTATAGACAAAGGAGGCACTGGCGATGAAAACGAAGAAGCTCGCCATGCCGAACCCGCCGACAAAGGTCAGGCCCATGAATTCCGCATCGGTGAGGAGCGTGCGCGCGCCGCGCAGGAAGCTTTTTCGATTGAACACGACGCGGTTCTCGGGTTTGAGCGTTTCCGGCAGCATGAAACCGGTCAACAACAGGCTGCAAACGGCCGCGACGCAAAGCAGAAGGAAGATCGAACGCCAGTCGGCGAGCAGGATCATGCCGCTGCCGGCAAGCGGCGCAAGCATCGGCGAAACGCTGATGACCAGCATGATCAGCGCCATCAGGCGCGTTGCCTCAACGCCCGTGTGCAGATCGCGAATAATGGCGCGCGGGATGACCATGACGACCGCGGCACCGAGACCCTGCACGAAACGCGCAGCCGTCAGAACCTCGATGGTCGGAGCCAGAGCGCAGCCGATGGAACCGAGAATGAAGACCGCAAGACCGAAATAGAGCGGCGGCTTGCGTCCGACCTGATCGGCGATTGGCCCGTAGACCAGTTGCGATGCACCGAAGGCGATAAAGAAGACCGTCAGCGTCATCTGCACCGAACCGACCGTCGATCCGAGATCGTCGGCAATCGCGGGAAGCGCCGGCAGATACATGTCTATCGACAGCGGTCCGACACAGGACAGCAGGCCAAGGATAACGGCCGAGCGTAACATTCCGGCTGACATGGCAAGACTCTCGGGGTTCTGGTGCGGGCGCATTGCAACAAAGGGCGAAAACCGCACTTCTATCGCGATTCGAGATGGCCTGCTACACCCCGTAGCCAGTCACGGCAACGCTGCTGACAAAATGGGAGCGGCTGAATCGCAGCCAAACGGCCGCAGTCCCCGGGGACGCTGCTTCCTACGCCTGCAAGGCAGCGATCAGAAGTGTCAGCCCGATCAGCAGGACAAACAGAGCGCCGGTTATTTCGATCGCCGTGCCAAGGCGCGCTGCGGCGGACTGGCTGCTGGCGAAGCGCACCGCTGTGTTCTTGGCCATCACGGCGAGCGTGGCGAGGATGGAGACGGTAATGGCGGTGCCAATGGACATCGCTGCGACCGAGAGGACCCCGCCGACAAACAGGCCGTTCAACAGAGCAAAGGTCAGAACGATCAGCGCGCCCGAGCACGGCCGCAGGCCGATCGCCACAATCGCCGACCAGGCTTCGCGCAGATCCAGCCTTTCGGCCTGAAGCCGTGCCGGATCCGGTGCATGGCTATGACCGCATGTGGAGCAGACGCCATCGGCGCCGATCTCATGGCTGTGGTCGTGACTGTGGCTGTGGTGGATGTGGGGATGATCGTGGTCATGGTCGTGATGATGGTGGTGGACACCTGCGGCCTCTGCGTGGGCAAAGGCGGGCTTCACAGCACGCGTCAACGGCCGTAATTTGCGGATGAGCAGCCAGGCGCCAAAAGCCGCAATCAGCGCATAGCTGGCGATTTCCAGCGTATGGGTGGCGTCGCGCATCGAGATGCTGGTGCCGTGAAGCGCCAGATAGGTCACGCCGACAATGGCGATCGCGACCACACCCTGCATAAGGGCGGCGAGGAATGAAATGGCGATGCCGCGGCGCAGCGTCTGTTCATTGGCGATGACGTATGAGGAGATGACCGCCTTGCCATGGCCGGGGCCGGCGGCATGGAACACACCGTAAGCAAAGGACAGGCCGATCAATATCCACAGTTTGGCGGGATCCTCGCGCATGGCCTTCAGCGCGCCGGACATCGCGCGGTAGAACTCCTGTTGCTGGGTGTTGATCCAACTGAACAGCGACGCGAAGATGCCGCCGCCGGTGATGCTCGGTTCAGCCGTGCCGATGCCGAGGGAGGATTGGGCCATTGCCGGCGACGCCGCGAGCACGCAAAGGCAAAGGCCCAGTGTAAAAGCAGCCGCTGGCCGCACCGTCTGGTTCAACATGTCAACTCAAGCCGGGTTGCGAAGAATTTGGAAAAATCATTGCCCTCGGGGTCGTTGAAGAAGGCCTCGGTCAGCGATTCCTGGTTTTGCGCCAGGATTTCATCGGGGTCGGGCCGGATGACGGCGCGCTGGCAGGCGCCCATACTGCCGTCGACGACGAGGTCGGTATCGTTGAGGAAATCGATCGCCGTGTACATGGTCGGGTCATATACGCCGAAGCTCATTTTTCCATTCATCGGCACCGGGCGATCCGGCGTGACGGCAAAGAACATCAACAGCTGACCGTCCCTGAAGTCGACGTGAATGGCGTCCGGCGCGGCAATGCCGATATCCCGCCCGTCGCTGATGATCGATGTGTAGTAATCGAAGTCCGCCAGGGATGCGTGCACGACCTTCCCGACCGCCTCGAGTTCATCGCGTTCGAACTTGAGATTGGCGTTGAGATCGAATTCGAGGAGCACGGTCGAGGAGAAGAGTTCGTCGAAGCGCCAGACGTGACGCAGTTCACCGATCTCGCCATTGTTGATGCTGACCTCAAGGCGCGCCTCGGCGAAGACATGCGGATGGGCTTTCGCGGCAGCGCCTGTCGCGGCTGCAAACAGGCAGGCTGTTCCCAATATCTTCAGGCTCTTCGTGGCCGCTGTCATGGACATGCTCCGGTTGAGCCTTTCCGTTGCCTCACAAATTGGGCCGGAATTGGACTATGCCAGGTTCCGGCAGTGCATTTTAGTTGAATTTGACAGTAATGTGAATCGTCTGCCGCGGTTGAGATTCCGTTAACGGTCGCAATAGCCGCCATACTGCTTGAACCAGGCCGCCAGATAATCAACAAAGGCACGGACCTTTGCCGGCAGGTAGCGCCTGTGCGGATAGACCGCATATATGCCCGCATCGTCCGGCAGGCGATCGTTGAAAAGCGTGACGATCTCGCCGCTCTTCAAGAGCGGCCAGACGACGAAGTCGGGCAGAACCGAGACGCCGACACCTGCGCTTACGGCCTTCATGCTTGCCGACGGGCTGTTGACCTCGATCGGTCCCTTGACGGAAACGGTCTCCATCGCGCCGGATTTGCCGCGAAAATGCCAGTTGTTGAGCGATCGGCTGTTGGTATCGGTGATGCACGGCACGCCAGCGAGGTCAGAGGGTTCTTTCAGGTCCGGGTGACGTTTGATGAAATCCGGGCTGGCGCACACATAGGCCTTGAAGGGGGCCAGTTTGCGGGCGATCAGCCCCGAGTCCGCCAGCCTGGTAATCCGGATCGCAACGTCGAATCCCTCCTCGACGAGATCGACAAAACGGTCGTCCGAGGCGATCTCCAGCTTGATCTCGGGGTTTTCCATGGCGAAGTCGATCATCGAGCGGCCGATATCGGCGTCGGTGAAGGTCCGCGGGGCGGAGACCCGGATCGTTCCCTTCAGATCGCGGTTCGACTCACGTACCAGATCGGCCAGGTTATCGATCTCCTTGAGGATATCGGACGCGGAGCGGTAATAGGTGTGTCCGGCTTCGGTCAGGGAGAACTGCCGAGTGGTCCGGTTGAGGAGCAGGGCCCCCAGATCGTCCTCCAGTTCGCGGACATATTTCGAAAGCAGCGCCTTGGAGCGCCCGTTCTTTCGGGCCGCCGCGGAAAAACCCTCGGCCTCAACCACATCGATGAATGCACGAATGCGCGTCAGTGTGTCCATGCCTGTGCCTTGTCTGCGTTGGTCGCGTTGATGATCTTCCGACCGATTGCGAGCAGGGCGAGGTCGGAACCTCTGGGGCCGAGAAGTGAAATCCCGAACGGCGCGCCGTCGATGCTCGCGAGCGGCAATGTGAGTTGCGGAAAGCCGGTCAGGCCCGAAAGGCATAAAAGCCGAATGGCCCGCTCGCGGTAGTCCTGAAGGTCGTCAAAGGATGCGGCGGCAAGCGGTGCGGCGCCCGGAACCGTCGGCATGACGATGAGCCCGTCATCGCCGAGCAGTTCTTCAAGCTCCGATGTCAAAGCCTCGCGTTTTAACGTCTCGGCACGGTAGGTCTCGGCGCTGATGGTCTCGCCATAGGCAAAGCGCTCCTTGACGCCGGGACCGAGCCCGCGATCGGCGCTTGAAATCCACGCTCCATGATTGCGCCAGGCCTCGAAGGCCTGGGTCTTGCGCAAACACCAGTAGCGTTCCTCCACATCGAGCGATGTCATCGATGTGTTTTCCGCGTTGCCGAACAATGTCTGGATGGCGCTTATCGCACCGTTATAAGCGTCACGTTCGATTGTTCCGGCAAGCAGCGCCTCCTGCTCGTCCAGTCGAATAAGCCAGGATGGGTCGGTGGTCGCGGCCGGCAGAAGGCGTTCGGCGACCTTGATGTAAAGGTCGATGTCGCGAGCGAACCAGCCGAAGACGTCGAAGCTTTCAGCCAGCGGCATGGTGCCGTCGAGCGGGATCAGGCCATGGGTCGTCCGCAATCCCACCAGCCCGCAATAGGAGGCCGGGGCGCGGATCGAGCCGCCCGTGTCCGATCCGGTGGCGATGTCCGCCAGTCCGCCGGCGACGGCCGCCGCCGATCCGGATGACGATCCGCCGGTGACCCGGTCCGTTGCCGCCGGGTTGATGGCGCGGGGAAAATGGGCGTTTTGTCCGGTCAGGGAGAAGGCCAGTTCGTCGGTCTGCGTCTTGCCGATGAAGCGGGCTCCGGCGTCAAGCAGCGTCTTGACCGGCGCTGCCGTCTGCGACGCGGGTTCGCTGGCGGCCTGTTTGTCCGGGTTGCCGCATCCGGTCCTGTGCCCCGCCACGTCGAAGATGTCCTTGACCGCCAGTGTGCAGCCGGACAGCGGCCCGTCGGATGACAGCGCAAGCGCAGGCCCCTTGGAATCCACAAAGGCATTGAGCGGATCGCTGCGCACCAGGTCCATGGTGGTTGTCTCTATTTGTTGAACTGAAATCCATCTGTTGTTCATCTTTTCGCAATTGCGAAAGAATGTCCATAGATGTCGGCGAAAAACCGCTTGATTGTGACAGCGTGACGCCTTATGTCCGCATCTGCCCAAAGTCGCACGTGCCTGTGGGTGTCCGCCGACCCTCGTAAAGGTGAGGAAATCGGTAAGGTACCTGGAACTAACCCCTCCAGTCGGTTTGCCGGCCAACCGTCAGATCGAGGACATCTTGAAGCAACGACGGTGCGGGCCTTTATGGTGTCTGCCGGCTGTCCAAAGGCCGGGGTTACTGCAGAGGCACACCTTCATTGCCGGACGTGCGGTCGGGGTTCCCAACCAATCCAAGGCAGACAAAGCAGGAGCGTTCGGACCGGTTTCGGCCCGAGGTTCCACCGTCGCATCGACCATGCGTTGCGGTGCCGGTTTTTCCACCCATCGGCCCCCTGACAAATGATCGAATGCCCTTTGTCATCCGGAGCGATCCGGATTTGATTGGGAGAAACCGATGACCACTGAACGTATAATCGACTTTCTGAACACAAGACGACCGGACGGACCGTGCCTTGTCGTCGATCTGGATGTCGTCAGAGACAATTTCACCGCTTTCCGGCGCGCTCTGCCGGGCAGTGCGATCTTCTACGCCGTCAAGGCCAATCCGTCGCCCGAAATCCTACGCCTGCTTGCATCGATGGGATCGAGTTTCGATGCCGCATCGGTGAGCGAGATCGAAATGGCTCTGGAAGCCGGGGCGACGCCGGACCGCATTTCCTTCGGCAATACGATCAAGAAGGAACGCGACATCGCCCGCGCCCACGAGCTGGGCGTGACGATGTACGCCGTCGATGCGCCGGAAGAGGTGGAGAAGGTCGCGCGGGCCGCGCCCGGCGCGCGCGTTTTCTGCCGCGTCCTGACCGATTGCGACGGCGCGGAATGGCCGCTGTCGCGGAAATTCGGCTGCGCGCCGGATATGGCGCCCGATGTGCTGCGTCTGGCCGATGCGCTGGGTCTTGAGGCCCACGGCGTGTCGTTCCACGTCGGCTCCCAGCAAACCGACATCAACGCCTGGGACAGGGCCCTTGGCGATGCGCGCCGCGTCTTCGATATGCTTGCCACCGAAGGCATCGCCCTGAAGATGGTCAATCTGGGCGGCGGCTTTCCGACGCGCTATCTGAAGGACGTGCCGGCCGCCGAGGCCTACGGGCAGGTGATCTTCGAGGCGCTTAGCCGCCATTTCGGCAATCGGATTCCCGAAACGATCATCGAGCCGGGGCGCGGCATGGTGGGCAATGCCGGTGTTATCAAGGCCGAGGTGGTTCTCGTCTCGCGCAAGGCCGACAACGACAATCTGCGCTGGGTCTATCTCGACATCGGCAAGTTCGGCGGTCTCGCGGAAACCATGGACGAATCGATCCGCTACCCGATCCGTACGGCACGCGACAGCGACCGGTTCGAGCCGTGTGTCCTGGCAGGACCGACCTGCGACAGCGCCGACGTGCTTTACGAAAAGACGCCCTATCCGCTGCCCATCTCGCTGACGATCGGCGATGAGGTGCTGATCGAGGGAACGGGCGCCTATACGACCACTTACGCATCGGTGGCGTTCAACGGCTTCGAGCCGCTCAAGTCCTACGTGATCTGAACGGTACATACGGCGGGCGTGGAAGACTCAGGCTTTCGCGCCCGCAGACAGTTCGTGAAGCCAGGGCGCATCGGCGCCGGAGCGCGAAACGGTCACGGCCGCCACCTCGGTCCCGAAGGTCAGCGCCGCCTTCAGCAGCGCCGCGTCGATTTCTGCTATGCCGGGCTTTGTCAGAACGCCGAGGTCGGAGAGTTTCGCCAGAAGGCCGGCATTGAACGTATCGCCGGCGCCGACCGTGTCGGCAACCTTCACCCGTTTCGGTCTGGCGCTGACCCTTTCTCCGTCCGACATCAGCGCGGTGACTTCATCGTCGCCGCGCGTGACGACAATAAGGGACGGGCCCGTTCTTTGAAGCATGCGGCATTTGTGTTCGAGCGTGCCTTCACCCGGAACCAGCCAGGACAGATCCTCATCGGACACTTTGACGATGTCGCTCAGCGCGATCATCGCATTGATGCGTTTGCGATAGGCCTTGGTATCGGAGATGAAGCCGGTGCGGATATTCGGATCGAGCATGATCACCCGGTCGCGGGCCTCGCGCTTTTGCAGATAGGCGAGGGTGGCCGCGCACGGTTCGTTGATCAGACTGATGCCGCCGAAGAAGAGGGTTGAAACCTCTGCCGGAATTGACGGCAACCGCTCCGCCGTCAGCATGCGTCCGGCGCTCATCTCGTCGTAGAATGTGTAGCTGGCCTGGCCGTCATTGAGTTCGACGAAGGCCAGTGTCGTGGGGCGGGCG
This sequence comes from Hoeflea sp., assembly GCF_984452065.1. Lineage (NCBI taxonomy): Bacteria > Pseudomonadati > Pseudomonadota > Alphaproteobacteria > Hyphomicrobiales > Rhizobiaceae > Hoeflea > Hoeflea sp. The sequence goes on from NZ_CFHWAF010000105.1 coordinate 11,530, forward strand.
CTCGACACGCACAGGCTGTGATCGACCTTGCTGCTTTCAAGCGTCGCTCTCAATTGCCGGCCGAACAGGTCCGTCGACAGGCCGAAGAAGAAACCGGCCGGTTTTTCCAGCCGCCCGAGGGCAATCGCGGTGTTGAACACTGCGCCGCCGGCAAGGGGCTGGAAGCCGCGTACGCCGTCCGCGCCGGTCATCGGGATCATGTCGATCAGCGCTTCTCCGCAGCAAAGGATCATCAGGCGCTCCGGTCGATATGGGTGTCGTAGTCCGATACGAGGAGGTGCAGCGGCGGCACATCTTCCTCGATGGTCGAGAACCGGTTGATCGGCATTTCGAAAATATTGTCCGTCCTGTCGTCATTAACGGTGGATACTTCGCCGATCAGCACATCCTTGCCCTCGGCCCAGAAGGCATGCCAGACGCCGGGCAGCAGGGTGACGCTTTCGCCGGGATCGAGCTTGAGCAGGCCGCCGGCTTCGAAGGTGCGCATGCGCCCGTCGACCGGAACGGTGACTTCGGCCGATCTGTCGATCGAGCCGTCTTCGGCCGATGCAAAGAGCTCCAGCACCAGCTTGCCGCCGCCGCGATTGATGATGTCTTCCGCCTTGACGATGTGGCGGTGCATGGGGCTGAGCTGGTTCTTGCGCGAAATCATTATCTTTTCGGCATACAACATGCCGCGGCCGGAAGCGAGGTCGGCGGCGTTTCCATTCCTGACCGTAAACAGAAAAAGCCCCATTTCATCAAAACGGCCTTCGCCATAGTCGGTGATATCCCAGCCCTTGCCGCGATCGATGATCATCCTGTCGGCGGTCGTTCGCATCTGCTCGGGCGTCCAATAGGCGAAGGGCGGCAGAATGTAGCCGAAGGATCGTATAAAAGCGTCGCCGCTTTTGAGAATTTCGTTGATCTGTGAGCGTTTCATCGTTTCTTTCATCGCGGCGCTGAAACCGGCCGGCATGTGTTGCAGCGCCCTTTCATAACATTCATTCCGGACACGATACGAGGCATCAGGCGGTCAGGTCCGCGATCCCGCAATCTCCGGCCTCCGTGCCGAAGGCGATCTGCACACCCCGGCGGCTCCAGCACATGGTGCTGATTGCGCCGCGCCCGCCGCGCCGCAGGACCGCTTCATTGCCGTCGGACAGCCGTGCAGCGAGGATTACTCCGTCGCCGTAGCCGATGGCGACGACATCGTCGGTCGGATGGCAGGCGACGCAGGTGACCGTGGTGTCGTCGCGGGTGCCGAGCTCAAGCGGCGCCTTGCCCATCGGGCCGTCCTTGCCGGAAAACGGCCAGACGACGGCCGCCGGAGCGCCCGATGAGGCGAGCCATTTTCCCCTGGCGCTCCAGCTGAGGGATTTGACCTTCGCGGGATAGCCCGTCATGCGCATGTGCTTGCCGTCTTTCAGACGCCAGCCGTGCAAGGCGTTTTCCTGCATCGACGAGACGACATAATTGCCGTCCGGCGAAAAGGTGACCAGCGTGTGTGCGCCTTTCCATTCGAGATCGACGGGCTTGGCCTGAAGGCCGGCCCAGTGCAGCGAGACGCCGTTGTAACGCGCGGCAGCGATGCGCATGCCCTTCGGAGCAAAGGCCAGCCCCTCGACGGTGCGCCGTTCCTGAAACTCCAGGAGGTTGCCGTCGGATTTACGCACCACGGCCGCGCGACCGGTTGCAAAGGCGACCGCGTTTTGCGGTCCGGCGGCCACGCAGGTGATCCATTTGCCGGAATTTTCCGCAAGAACCGTCGTCGTTCCGTTGCTGTCGGTCGACACGATCTTGCCGTCCTCGCCGCCGGTGACGAGCGCATCGCCTGACGGATTGCGGGTGGCGCAGAGCAGGCCGTCATGCGGCGTCGCCGAATGGGCGCCGTGATCAAGCCAGTGGACGGTCCCGTCGGCCATGGCGAAAAACGGAATATCGCCGATATAGACCGCGGCAACGCAGTGCTCGTTGAGATCAAGGGGCGCGATGGTCGGCATCCCGGCTAGGCCTGACAGGCCTCGAAGCTGCGTTTGAGCTTTTCGCGGTCGAGATCGCGACCGATGAACACGATGCGGCTCTGCCTTTCTTCTCCATCGTTCCATGGACGCTGGTGATCGCCTTCGACGATCATATGAATGCCCTGAACGACATAACGGTCGTCATCGCCGTCAAAGGCGATGATCCCTTTCAGCCGCAGGATGTTCGGCCCGTCGATCTGCGTCGTTTTCTGGATCCAGGGAAAAAACAGGTCCGGTTTGACGGGCCCGGCCCGCAACGAGATCGACTCGACCGAGGAATCGTGAATATCCGATGCATGGGCATGATGATGGTCGTGCTCGTGGTCCTGATCGCAGTCCGGCCCGCAGGCATGATCGGGATGGCCATGCTCGAGAAAATGGGGATCGTTGTCGAGGGCGCGTTGCAGATCAAAGGCGCCGCGGTCGAGAACATCGGCAAGCGCGATCGCCGCCCGTTCGGTGCGATGGATGCGGGCCGACGGGTTGATCGCGCTGATGCTCGCTTCCACCGCCGCAAGCTGTTCTTCGTCGACAAGGTCGGTCTTGTTCAAAAGCACGACATCGGCAAAGGCGATCTGGTCCTCGGCCTCGCGGCTGTCTTTCAGGCGCAGCGGCAGGTGCTTGGCGTCGGCAAGCGCGACCACCGCATCCAGGCGGGTCTTGGCGCGTACGTCATCGTCCATGAAAAAGGTCTGGGCGACCGGCGCGGGATCGGCGAGGCCCGTCGTTTCAACGACGATGGCGTCGAAACGGCCGGGCCGGCGCATCAGGCCCTCGACCACGCGGATGAGATCGCCGCGCACGGTGCAGCACACGCAGCCATTGTTCATCTCGTAGATCTCTTCATCCAATTCGACGATGAGGTCGTTGTCGATGCCAATTTCTCCGAATTCGTTGACGATGACGGCATAACGCTTGCCGTGGTCCCCGGAGAGGATCCGGTTGAGAAGGGTTGTCTTGCCCGACCCGAGATAGCCGGTCAGCACGGTGACCGGAATGGGATTTGCGGCTTCGTTCATTTTGGGCTCCTGACGTTGGAACCGCATATAGGCGATCGCCGGCCTGTGCGCCAGCCGACGGGTTTATCGCAGGCGGGTCATATCGAATGTGTGAACGTCCCACAACAGTTCAAGCAGTCCGGCAACGCTGTGGGCGATCAATACCTCGCCCTTATGGGCGGTGGCCGCAAGAGCGTTGCCGGTCGCGCCTTCCGGGTTGAGATCGGAGATTTTCCAGCCGAAGGCGTGGGGACCGTAGGCGCGCAGATGGCTGGCCGAATTCTGCAGCGTCTCCTGGTAGGACTCAAAATCAGCCGCCCTGGCGATATCGACCAGATCCGGCCGCAGCGCCAGCATGACCGAGGTCTCGATCTCGCCGGCGTGGATACCGATATCCTTCTCGCGGGTGGTGATGACACCGTCGGGCACGCCGAACCGGGTCCAGCTCGTGGCGACGGCGAGCATGGAAAAGCGCACACGGGCTTCGGTCGCAACAATCGTCATCAAAGGTGAATTGCCGCCATGCGCGTTGAGCATGATCAGCTTTCGCACCCCCTGCCGGCTCAGCGCGCCGGCGATGCCGAGCCAGCGGTTGACCGCCTCGTCCCAGCCAAGGCTGCGGGTGCCGGGAAAATCCATATGTTCGACCGAATACCCCTCGGGCTCGACGGGAAGGAAGGTCACCGGCAGATCTTCCGGAAGGGCCGCGGCCGCCGCTTCCGCGATGCCGCCGGCAATGATGCTGTCGGTTTCCAGGGGCAGATGCGGACCGTGCTGCTCATGCGCGCCGAGCGGCAGCACGGCGATCCAGTCCTGCCGCTCCGCGGCCGGAAGACCGGTGTCGTTTTCGCTCCAGATGGGATGGGGAAAAGCCATCGGCTGAACATCTCCTGCTTTTGGTTCGCGCGTGACCGGATCGGTCATGGAATCGACACGCCTTGAGCGTATTCGCTTGAGGCTGCGGTTTCAAACCGCCGCGCAGAAGCGTTAGCGGACTAAAATTTGCCGGAAGGCCTTAAAGAAGTTGCAACCGAAAGGTGAAGCCGAAGTCAGGTGATCGCGCGTCCTTTGCAGTCGGGCATTTGGAAAACAAGGCGCGAAACGCTATAATTCAAGAGATCAGCAATGTCCTGTCAGGGCATTTGGATCAGGAGGCCGCCATGGCCAAAAAAAGTAAATCCGGC